>NZ_LMCK01000027.1:2524-7495 GCF_001623165.1 Pseudovibrio sp. WM33 | reverse complement strand
GGTTGCGGGGGTAAGATTTGAACTTACGACCTTCAGGTTACGAGCCCCTAATGTAGTAAACTCTACTATTATTATTTTTCAATAAGTTAGCCTACAATACTCTGATTTATCTTTTGTTCTTATACGGTATTCGGGCATAATCACCGTCTTCAAAGGAGAGCAAATACAGCTCAAACCGAATATAGCTGTTGACGTAGTGTTGACGCAGAACATTGAGTATCTCAATGTCAAAATCTCAGTTATTGCCTCAATACATAATTTTCTACTCAGGTATAATGTATTCAATTCTCGCCGAAATAAATTTCAAGTTGCTGTTGCTTTTCTCCATAGTAAAAATCTGTATTTTCAAATGATCTACCATTTCTGATTACGTTCATTCTCAACACATCTAGATACTATAAAAGCAACTCGCTTAAATTCCTCTCATCGATTTTACACGATCTTGTCTAAGAGACTCAGGCCTAAATCCACCTCTAGTTAGCAAAGATAACGCGCTTGCCACTCTTTGTAGGGGCATGCCCTAGAGAATCCTTGTCAGAGTTGTGGATGTATTTCCTATTTAGTAACTTTTGCTCTTCCATAGATAGTGGCGCGTTATTATGAGTCTTTTCGTCAATTAATTTTAGCTCATCAGGTATATCGGTCAGCCCTTGGATGGGATTTGCTGGTTGCTCTGTCAACGTACCGACTTCATCTTCGTGCTGGATTGGTATTAATGGTACATTACTGGATACAGCATAGGCATGCATTTTATGTAGTGCTATTCGTGAGAGCGCCCCATCGACATAGCCGCGCTGCATAGTCGCTTCGAAAATCTCATCATTTACTGACTTCTGAGTAATTCGTCCATTCTCGCCTTCATAGGTGCACTCTTTAACTTGGGCTGAATAGTAGGCATCGGTTGTTTCACAAAACGGATCGTCTACGGAACCGATCCGCCCTTCGTCGATAGCGCGCTCAACTGCACTTGGGTTTGTACCAAGATCAACCTCGGTCCCCCCCGACAAATAACCTCCACCGATGTCCGAATGGGAACCATAAAGACATTCTTCAATATGATTGCCTTGGGTTTTCACCTCTGGTACTTCACAGCCTACCGGGCTTGACAAAATCGATTTTAGAGCGAAGTTCTTCCTGCGCTCGTTGATTGCAGTAAGATGAACGACCTTTCTTTCCGCAATACCAACTGGCAAATGAAGTAAAACACTACCGTTGTCGTTATTTTGTGGCGAAAAATCAAAGTGCCTAGGTGACGAGATAGAAGGAACAGTGTCGAATAGGCCTATAAACTGCAGTTTAGTTGGGATTTCATGAAATACGCTATATAGAGATTTATCACCTCTTACTTTTAAGTACATTACGCGGCGCTTTTCCCCCTCCATGTTCTGTTTTGTTTTTGTTCTGTTATATCCCATATGTCGCGTCGTCTTGTAATATGGACCGTAGATCGCTTGAAACAAATTCAGCACATGAGCGTAGTGACGCGCTGCTGCAGCTCCTCGGGAGAAGCCAAAAACATCAACTTCAATTCTAGTAATATTATAGGAGGCATATGCACTTACAAATTCCCAAGCCTGCGAAGCTCCCTTTTCCGATTTTGCAAGTACACCATAATCGCCACTGCCAGAGATTTGTCCGTTAGGAGAATCAATGTTTCCAGTGTCCGTTCCAATTCCTTCGATATAGTAGTTACCGTAGATGTATGTTTCCTCTTCCACGTTTTTCTGGCTATGCGAGGAAGGATATAGACGGTGAAGTTTCCATATATTAGTATAGTCTGATTTATAACTATCTGAAGTTAATGGCATATTATCAATGCCCGGCAGTTCACCTCCTGCTAGACGAGTACTTACATTGTAAGCATTGTTGCCGGTCCCATCAAAAAATAAGCCAATCCGCAATACAAATTTACAGGTTTCGCAAATAGAACGCTTGTCTTTTAGTAATTGCTCCGTCATCTACTATTCTCTATCGGAGTTACATTACGGTTCTCACTTGTATAAAGCATTCCTGAAAACACTATTTGTGTTATTAGCGCGCTCACAAGAAATACTACCATCAATATAATAGATATAGATTTAGTAAAATAACTATAATTCCCATTCCTGAGAATAAAAAAATACCATACTATCAATATAAAAATAATAAAATTATAATAAAATATCAAATATTCTCCAGATAAATACTTGATATTACTTAATTTCATTACATCAAAAAATAATAAAATAGGATTTATTGATATAAGATCTACAAATAACACACTCCCAAACGGAATTGCTACTAAGAGCAGTACAAACATAGTGCCAGCTAAAGTAAATCTTGGAACTCTATCTTCTTTGTTCGTCATCTATTCCTCGGATAATGTCATTTTTATAATTAATACGTTTGTTTTAAATACTCATTCAATTCACCAACAGTTTCTACTCCATTCGCAATAGCTTCTTTAACTTGATCTCTAGCAAAATCTTGTGCACCAGCAAAGGTTGTAACACCTATTTGCGGCAAGGCTTTTGCCTTCAAGAGATCATGCGCAATTTTTGCTATAAACAACTCCCACTGCATGTCCTCAAACACCTTCTCCTGAGCCTTACGGATCAGGGTGATGTGGCTCTTGGGTCGTTCGTTGGTTTGTGTGGAGCTTTCTGTAATTGGTGTCATGGGTGTGAGTTGGCGCGTCCCCATGTTAAAACGGTTTGTCTTGCAATGTTCACCTGCAGCAGGTGCTGCGAAGTGCCAGAGCTGCTGGGCATTGCACAGGCTGGGCTCCTCACACCAATCCTCAGCAATGAAGTCAGTAATTGGCCCGAAGAAAGCCTGCGTTTCCGACGGGTTTGTAGAGAGCAGCCAGACGCGCAGAACAGCTGGATCAAAAAACCGAAACCGCACCAACCGGCCATCACTTTCAAACTCAACGCGTAGGTAACGCCGGAAATGCCGTCGTAGCAGCACGACATCCGTGGCTTCGTCCTCAGAGATATCTGGCGAAGCAACAAAAGCCCCGCGCTCTACTTGCTGCTTCAGACTTTCCGGGGGCGGGGTCCTGTAAAGCTCTTTGGCCTTTGATTTTGAGGCTAAGAAGTAAATTCCCCAGCCCTTGCCCCAGCCTTCTTCAATCAACCAGTTAGTGAGATCGCTATCCTGCTCCAACCGCACCAGATAAGGAGCAGTCAAGGCCAGTTCTTGTGCCAGTTCTCCAGCAATCAGGCTGCACCAGTTGGTATGCTCTTCACCCAGCAACCGGCCATAGATATCTTCGCACCATTGTCCATCTATAATCGCATAAGCGGCAATGTCATCGGTGACTTTGGCAAACAGGCTTGCCTTCACACTGTCCGCGATGAGCGTGTCTGGCGCTACATCGATAGATAAAGCTGCCTGTGTCATGAGGCATCCTTAGCAAATGGACATTCCTCAGCGAACGGTTTGCGTGTCCCTGGAGGGGACGCGGCGCCGATGAACACATTCGCGCTTCCTGAAACGTCAGCACCACCGCAATCTATGGGATCGCCAACACGGCCCGCTTGCTTGTTGTTGAAGTTCACCGTCGGACTGCCAGCCGCCAATGCTCTGCCATGAGAGGGAGACGGGCATGGTGAACAGCCATGGGGCGCATAGGCATCCCCTTGCCTTACAGCAGGCCGGTTGTTGATGAAAATATTCGGACTTCCGGCAATGGCAGGTGTTGGCGGGAAATGACAATCATGGCCAGAGCCAATGTCACCTAAACGAGCTGCGGGTTTTCCTGACATAGACCTCTCCTATTTCTCAAAGGAGCGGGCATAGCGCTCAGCATGAGGACCTTGATAATCTTCTGGAGCAGATGGTTCAATGAATGGCACATCCTTGCCAGTCGCCGGAGCCCCTGCGCCGCAATTGACATTCACAACAGTGCCTTCAATCTTGATGCCACTTGCATCGATACGAATGAAGTTGCCACCCACGTTGAGAGAGATGGCAGAGCCAGCACGAACAACCACCTGATCACCACCATCAACAAAGATGGTACCAGGAGCAGTGTAATGCTGGTGCGCCAGACTTTCCATACGAATGTTACGGTTCACCTTGGCGGTATAGTTGCCTCCAACCTGCAGCGTTTTGTCATCAGCAATGCTTTCGTTGTCGGCGGCGTCAACCTGCGTGCGGCGAACCGCTTTCACATGAAGATCTTTTACACCAGAGATGGTTTCTCTGTGTGAGCCATCCACCTCAATATCCTTTGATCCGCCTATAGATTCAGACTGTGAGCCCTCAACCCGCTTGTGGCGATTGGCCCCGACCTTCCAGGTCTCGTTATTCTCAACAACTCCGTTGTGGAACTTCTGGGCGTGGAACCAGACTTCCTCTTGTCCGCCCTCATCTTCAAAACGAAGCTCATTGTAGCCTTCCGCCTTATGACTATCTGACTTCAGGACCATGCGTGTTTTAAAGTCAGGTAGCTTGTTCGGTGTGCGGTTGTTGTTGTGATACGTCCGCCCTGTGATGATGGGTTGGTCTGGGTCGCCTTCGAGGAAGTCTACGATGACTTCGTGGCCGATGCGGGGGATGGCGATGTGGCCCCAGCTGGCGCCAGCCCAGTTGGAGGACACGCGGATCCAGCAGGAGGAAGTGTCGTTCTTCTTGCCATGGCGATCCCATGGGAACCAGACTTTCACCCGGCCATGTTCGTCGCAGTAAATCTCTTCACCTTCAGGTCCGGTGACATGGGCGATCTGAGGGCCATCCACCAAAGGCTTTTTGAGCAGTTTGGGCCGGTATGGCAGGCGGGCGGGCATAACCTCAAAGCCGGCGCTGTAAGTGGTGGTGCCGCTGCCGGCTTCCTCTGCCACGGCCTGGGGCTGGCTGCCCTGATGCGAGACGGTGAGCAAATGATACTTGATGTTGTAATCGCTGTTCGGGTGGTCCGTGAGCGCAAACTGATGACCGGCCATCAGGTGGATAGCATTGGTCGCGCCATGCCCTGTCGTGGCCTCT
>NZ_LMCK01000027.1:430-2514 GCF_001623165.1 Pseudovibrio sp. WM33 | reverse complement strand
CCAAACCTCAAACTGGGGAAATTTGACCCTGCATTGACAGACCAGCCATCAGGTGAATAGCATTGGTGGCTCCATGGCCTGTGGTGGCCTCAACCCGAGCAGCTTCCAGCCGGTGTTTTGTGAACGGTTTGCCGACACCATCCGCCTTGTAGCGCCCCGGATATTCATAGAGCGCATAGTCTCCAGCAGAGCCGTTGTCTTCACCGCGCTGATGGGCGTGTTGCTGGTTGTAGGGCGGGTTCTTGAAGGAATAATCGCGCTGCATGAAGCTGGTGGCTCGCAGCTGCTCGCGCAGGACAAAGCTGGAGCAATAGACGCCTTTGACTGCTCCGCCAGCCATGGCGTTGTATTCCAGCTTTGGCTGGTCCGGGAGCTCAGAGACGATCTGTGGGTTATCAATGAACTGCAGCGTATGCTGGCCGTTGGCGCTATGTGTGAAGTAGTACCAGATGCCTTCCTCTGCCGTGATGCGATCTAAAAAGCTTAAGTGACTTTCCCGGTACTGCACGCAGTATTCGCGGACCTCATGAGGCTCGGT
Source organism: Pseudovibrio sp. WM33 (assembly GCF_001623165.1). Classification (NCBI taxonomy): domain Bacteria; kingdom Pseudomonadati; phylum Pseudomonadota; class Alphaproteobacteria; order Hyphomicrobiales; family Stappiaceae; genus Pseudovibrio; species Pseudovibrio sp. WM33. The sequence continues at coordinate 1,976 of NZ_LMCK01000027.1, read as the reverse complement.
CAGATCCCACTTCACATCCTCTACGCCGTGTTCTTTCAGCAGGATCTTGACGATCTCGGGCACGCTTTTCTTCTGGAAGATCCGGCAGTCAGAGCCATGAGCCAGCCGGTGCAGGCTGGGCAGCAGTGTGAGCGAATAACTGGTGCGGTGATGGCCTTCATTGCCCCGGGCAATTTCGGCAATCACCCCGGAGAGATGGCGCAAGCCCTCGTATTTGTGGTGAATGGTCAACGTGGCGGGCGTATCCAGCAGGCTATGCAAGTCCAGCGCATTGTCGGGGCTGCCAAGCTCAATCTGGATCTGCGTGAGCCCGTTAAGGCGCTCTGTTGCCGAGAACCCGGTGACCAGCAATTCCGCGTTGGGCTGCGCAGGAGCTGCAAAGGTGAAGGCCAGATCTTGTTGTTGGAAGAGCTGCGGGATTTGGACAATAGCATTCATAACAAACTCACTGGCAAAGGGAAAAACAAAGGAACTATAAGAATTAAGAGTGATCTGGCGGATTGAGTTGGTGCATCACTATCGGCGGTGGATAGGGTTTGGAGTGCCATTCATCAGCGGGACATAAAGTGCCCGGACGCGCGTAGGTATGGAAGGATTTTGCCGGTGCGAAAAACTCGTTCTGACAAAGTAAATACCCTTCGTCTTGCGCTCTTTGCCCAATTGATTGCGCCCATAGATTGCCGGCGATAGCAAAGATCAGGAGCGATCCGAAAATGAGAATGAGGTATGTTTTGACAGACCATTGCAGCCGTTGGTGACCCCAGGGCGTGAAGACAAAATGAGTGATGGGGATCGCAACAGATCCAAGCGCTAAAGCCTGGATGCCATGAGCAATTTCAAAGTTATCTTGTCCAAGCTCAATGACCTGCTGCGCATACAGAAAGTCAGAGATCGTACTCCACACCAAAAACACCATCAAAAGATCAAGCACAGCAGCGAACCCGTGTGCTCTGCTCGGATCCCGGCCAATCCACTGGCCAAATTGAACGGTCTTATTGATGTACCAGTTGATCATCATCACCGCCTGTAGATCTGGTTGTAAAGATCAGGCCCACCCAAATGCCAGATGGTCTCGCGTTCCAGATCATAGAAAAACCGATTGCTGCGGCGTTCAAGCTCTTCCACCTTCTGTCGCATGGAAACTTGCGCTTCACGAATGACTTGTCCGGTTTTTTGAAGGCCGCGCGCAACAGCCTCACCAGTCCAACGCAGGGCAGCAGACAGTTTTTCTCGCAGGCCAAACATCTTGTCCAGTTGTCCAAGCGCCATGCCAACAGCCATGCCAACAACAATGGCACCAGCCGTAATGGCAAGGGCAGGAATAGCAACTGTGGTGATAGCACCGGCCAGAAGCGCTCCAGCAGCTGCTGCGGCCATGCCAGCCCCAATGGCAACAGCCCCGATCGCCACATCGACAATGATGTTGGCAAACAGTTCGCTGTAAAGCTGCGTATCGCTCATGATGAACTGCATGATATCCAGGGCCACATAACAGGTGATCATGATGACCGCGTTCGCCCGGCCACCTGCCCGAATGGCTTCAGGT
>NZ_LMCK01000027.1:0-420 GCF_001623165.1 Pseudovibrio sp. WM33 | reverse complement strand
GTTCGCTGTAAAGCTGCGTATCGCTCATGATGAACTGCATAATATCCAGGGCCACATAACAGGTGATCATGATGATCGCGTTCGCCCGGCCACCTGCGCGTATGGCTTCAGGGCCAATTCCAAAAGCAACAACCTTTGGAGAGGACGACAGATACCGTGTCCCCTTAAGAACCTCGCGCACGGCAGGATAGCCCTTGAAGATCATGTAGGTCTTCCCATTGGCTATCTTTGTGTAATAACGCCCCTTAATACCGATCTCTTTTAGAAGCTGATGTCCTGACCGGCTGTCCAGCAATGTCCCGGGCAAGGTGGCTAAATCTAAAGCTCCACCAGTCATAAGCGCCATGCCTTGATGGGCATCCACGATCCCCTGAGCAAATGCCTCAAGAGAAACCGCGATTGCCTCATCCTGAACCGGAT
>NZ_LMCK01000026.1:0-9155 GCF_001623165.1 Pseudovibrio sp. WM33 | reverse complement strand
TCACTATAGAGCCTGCGCCTTAGGGGAGCAGGCGGTCCATACCATTACCGGCCATTCGAGCAGTTCTATCAAGAGTTGAGGCAGTTTTCGTAGAAGGTGTAATTTAGATGAGGCATCGACATAAACGGTGCCTCATCTGTTATCTTTCTTACCCGCCAAATCCACGCCCTGATCTGGATCCGAAACCACCACGAGACGCGATGGAGGTTCTGGTCTGAACTTTGGGTGGCTTTGGGAGTTTTGCCGTCGCTTTTTTAGGAATACGAGCTGAACGATTGCTCGACGACATGTCGAGAAGGTATCCGCCGCTGGTGTAAAAATGGCGTCGATTACGATCTGGATAAACAGGGCGAACGCGATACTTCCAGTCAGACAAACCTTGCGCAGCATTAGCAATAAAGTATCCAGCCGCGATTGGAACAAAGTAGCTGCTATACGAGGTTCCAGTCCCATGTGCTGGAACACATGCATACCGTCCATGCTGATCTTCACAAAGGCGGTTGGTATTGTAGCGCGGTGCGGAGGCATTGTCTGCATCTTTGGCAACCTTGAAGGCTGCGGTGCATTCATTCACGCTATATTGCTCAGCAGAAACACACTGCTCCTGATCGACAAAAACTTGTCCGTCTGCCTTTTCCTCGAACTTATCACAAGCAGCAAGAGACACCCCAGCTGTTGCCATGACTACGAGTTTTAGAGGTCCTGAACGTTTCATCTGGTTTCCTCCAAGGCTCAATAGGTCATGCAAGCGGCATTCAAAAGTCCGACGCTAATAGAAACGCCACCAAGATGGATACCAATTGCGGTTTCACCCTTTTCAATTCGGCTAGAGACTTGCGGGTAGAACGCTCGGAATACCAAAAATGTGATGATTTGCAGGACACCTGCAACAACACCCCAAACAGCAAAATCAATCAGACCAACAGAGTTGGCAGCGGCGCTTGCGATAGGAATGGAAAAGCCAAGAACAGTGCCTGTGAGCGAGAGAGAGGCAGCACTATTATTTTCTTTGATAAGTGCCATTTCCTTATGAGGAGTGACAAACTTGTAGATCGCCACGAAAATCACAAGCATCACAACGGCGACAATAAAATAGGCTAGGAAAGGCAGTAAGCCAAATAAAGAATTTTGAAGTTCAGCCAAGATATTCTCCATAAAGATCAAATATGCAATTCGTGTTGTGAAAGACTACGCCCGAGCATAAAGGCCACACTGCGCTCGCTTGTGCCTTCCACCTCTTCCATGTTCACCAGCAACATCTCGTCTTTGCCGTCGCTTAGTTCTCGTGCGAACAACATGGCGCTTTGGAAAATTTTACGTCCAGATTTGCCAGAACGATCTTCACTCACGCTTTCCCAGTACTGCATGGGTTCTTCTGGCTGGTCAGAGCTGTCAAACCATGCTCGCTCAAACAACACATCGCCCCCTGAAGTGGAGAGTGAAAAGGTTTTTTGGCAGATAGAGCGGCGGATTTCGCGCCATTGGTGATCTGTGCTGGGGTACTGAACATCGTAGTAAGACCACAGCATAATCTCATCAACACGCTCATCGGTGACGCCATCCCCACCTTGAATTTGCAAGAGAAGGGTGTCGTCATCTGGATAGAAGCGGTGCAAGTGTGACTGTTCGCCAAGATCACAATGGCCTTGCGCAACGATTGAAAACGTCAGCTGTGGCACCTCGATCAAACTGTCCTGAGGCAGCAACTTGACGGAGATACTGTCAACAGTAACAGCCCGACCAATGGTAACGCCAAGCACTTCAGGTAATTCATTTTGTGCTTTTGATTTACGCCAGAACCGCAGCATCAAGCTTCTCCATTAAACGAGACCATGTCTCCGGCTCAAGACGCTGCTGAGCCACATAATAGACGGTGGTACCGCCCTTCAAATCACGTGGAAACGGCTTGAATGACACATCATCCGCTCCATTTTGACTCACAGCAAGCAAAACGGCATTAACCGAAAGAAATTGTTGCTCAACTTCAGCAGCCAGATATCCGCGTGCCCCTTCCAGAACACCAGAATAGATGGTGGCGTTGTGCGTTGCACTGCTCAATGCCATGATAACCCGGCTTGCGCCCGGATCCTGAGCAGCACGTACAAGCGTTTCTGTTGCACTCGAAACCACTGCTTCCACATGTGCTAGTTTGGTTGCACGGCGGGCTGTGTCTCGGTCACCGAAATAGGCGGCCACATGTACATTGCCGGAGAGCTCACGGATAGCAAGGCAGGTGTTAAACGTTTCCGCATCGCTCTCGGTGTAAACGATAATCTTTTCTGCATGCTCCACCGCAGCCCGTTTCAGTGTTTCCAGCGTATCGAGCCGGTCACCGCGTACATAACGAACCCCTTCAGGCACAGTGATATCGGCGGAGGTGGCAAGCAACACAATCTTCGTGTCGTTGTCTCTGCCTGCAATCAGGTCTGTAATCATGCGCTCGGTACGGTCCCTGTGATACCCGATGATGACTGTGGCACCCGTAAGGCTTTTGAAGTTACCTCTGCCATCGACCATACGTCTTATCCCTTGAACGAGAGAGCTGGTGAGCTTGCTCAACACAGCTGTGAAAATAAGCAGTGCACCGGGCACAAACCAGAGCGCCGAAATCAGCCGTCCAGCCTCTGTTGCCGGTGACAGATCACCGTAGCCGACGGTTGAGGCCGTGGTGGAGGCAAAGTACAGGAACACGACAGGGTCAGACACCAAATCTGTCTCACCCGCCCACACAAATAGCAGCCACGAGATCAGCAGGTACGCGCCTATGAGCGAGAACAGCACCCAAAGACGCAGCTCAACAAGGTGCTCATAGAACTTGGAATATATCCGCTGAATAACTGGCACTGATAAAACGTCCTGTCGCCTGTACACCATAGAACGGTCACTGAAGAAACTTGTGGCGAACTATTGAAATTAACCCCGTGAGTAATAGGTAATTATATTGACTTGGTGAATAGGGAAAAGCATTTATTTGCATTAAATAAGTGCATTCTCTGAGCCCACTCAAGACAGTCGGGTGGTAATCTACTAAAGACTCGCATCTTATAAAGCGCTTTGAACCCATACGGTTTTGAATTGGAGAATTTGTAATGGCTCAGTCGGTTAGCCAATGGACGGCCTCAAGTTTGCTGGAAGCGCTGAAGAGCGCAGCAGGCCTTTCAGAGGAAATGGAGTTTGTTGCTGCACCTGAAGCACAGGATGTTTTTGAAGTTCACATGAAGAGCATCGGCGATGTCGTCCTCTTTGTAGTTGTCAGCACTGCACAAATCACCACCACCACCGTGCTCTGGGATCGCGATGAGCTGGAAGATCCGGAAGCGTTTGAAGCGCTGATGCTGCGCTCTCACCGTACACTCATGCCGCTCAGCGCCCTCTCCATCGAGAAGATTGGCGACCGTGAGTATCATGAGCTGTTCGGCACCATGTCCTCCACCTCTCCGATTTCTGAGATCGTCGCGGAATTCAAAGTAATCGCAGAAAACGCAATCGAACTGGCCCGTGAACTCGGTCCAAAAGCCAGCGCATAATCAGGAGGCATCTATGAGCATCTGGGGCAAACTGTTTTCTGCGGTGAAGGGCCACGCCAACAACGCAGCTGAGAGCATTCAGGATTCCAACTTGATGGTAATTCTGGAACAGGAAATTCGCGAGGCGAAAGACGCCATCGCCCAGGCCAAGGACGAGCGCTCACGTATGACTGCCAACAGAGTGCTGAAAGAGCGCTCCGTTGCTGAGCTGGAAAGCGAAGTACAGCGCCGCACAGACGCCGCGCGCACGGCAAAATCAACCGGAGATGAAGCGCTGGCTGTCGAGATCATTGAGAGCATTCTCAAGCTGAAAGAAAAGTCGATCTCTGAACAGGATCTGGCGGATCAGTATAAATCCACCGAAGGGAAAATGGATGCTTCTATCCGTCAGTCTCAGGATCGTATTGAAAACCTGAACCGAAAGATCGAAAGCGCCAAAGCAACCGAAGCTTTGATCAAGGCTCAAAAAGCTTCCTCCACCAGCACAGTCGCCTCCAATGGCAAACTGGCAAGTGCGGTGGACAGTCTTGACCGCCTTGAACAACGTCAGGCCCATCAGCAGGCTATGCTGGAAGCTGCCGAGCAGGAAGCGCGGGTTGATAGCGGGGCAGACCTTGAAGAGAAGATCAAGCGCCTTGAGCGTCCGGGACAGGGCGACGTGCAAAAACTTCTTGAAGCCCTATAAGCATCTGAGCTGATCTATGAAACGAATATTGTTGCCTGAGCGCTCCGACTGGAAACAACAGGCAGAAGCGCTCGGCTTCAATTTTCACAGTATGTACGGCGAACCCTATTGGGATGAAAGCCGTGCATACCAGTTCACACTCAAACAGATCGAGGATGATCTGGAAGATGTGACCGAGGAGATTTACGGCCTGTGTCTCCAACTCGTCGACAAAGCGGTCCAAAGTGAGCAGATGATGCGCGCGCTACAGATTCCAGAGAAATACTGGGACTGGATCGCGCAATCATGGAAGAACTCCGAGCCAGCGCTCTACGGGCGGTTTGACTTTGTCTACGATGGTAACGGCCCTGCAAAGATGCTGGAGTTCAACGCCGACACTCCAACCTCTTTGTATGAGACCGGCTTCTTCCAGTGGAACTGGCTGGAAGACCAGCTCTCCCGCGGCGGGATCCCGCAGCAAGCCGATCAGTTTAACTCACTTCAGGACAAGCTGATCAGCCGTCTCTCACAGATTCTGGAAGCCGGAGACCACCTGCACCTGTCCTGCGTGAAGGATGCTATTGAAGACCGCGCAACCGTGCGCTACCTGCAAGATTGCGCCCGTCAGGCTGGCCTTCAGGACCACTTTGTCTTTATCGAAGATATTGGCGTGGATGAGGCGTTTCAGTTTGCCGATCAAGAAGAGTACGTGATTGAGAACCTCTTCAAGCTCTACCCCTACGAAGATATGTTCCGCGAGTCCTATGGACCTATCTTGCCCAAAACAAACATGCGCCTTATTGAACCACCTTGGAAGGCCATTCTGTCCAATAAGGCCATGCTCCCGCTGCTTTGGGGAATGTTCAAAGGCCACCCGAACCTATTACCATCCTATTTTGAGCAGGATGAAGACATGAGCGATCTCACCGACCGCTATGTACGAAAACCCATCTTTAGCCGAGAAGGGGCTAATGTCTCCATCATGGAGGGAGCGCAAGTCGCTGAGGAAGCACAAGGCCCATACGGTGTTGAGGGCTTCGTTCTGCAAGCTTATTGCCCAGTCCCGCAATATGGTGAGGATTTCACAGTGATAGGATCTTGGGTTATTGGAGATGAGCCAGCAGGAATAGGCATCCGTGAAGACAGCTCCAAGATCACAAAAGACTTGTCGCGCTTCGTCCCACACTACATTTGCGACTAACGCTTAATTGAGGCACCTTAACGTCTTCATGCTGTTTGCCTGCAGCGAACGACAGTTAGTCCGTATAGCGCTTGTCAACTCATGGGAACAGATGATCTACCATTACTTCAGCAGGAAGTTTGAGGAGATCGTCTTGAAGTTGAAATCAAACATTGGCTGCGACGGCTGAGGAACAGCACCAATGGCAGCTTATGGTCACGAGTTCTTCTTCAAGCAGTAATAGTCCTAAGGAAGATGGGCGTCGCTGAGTAGCTCTCAGCTTGCTAACTGGCGCGCTTTTGCAGCAGCTGTGTCACTACGCCTACCCTGGAGGCCCTCACCCGCACTGACCGGCGACTGCGACTGTCATTTCCCACCCACATCTACTGAGTAAGGTGCTGGCGAACGTGTCGTTTGTTGACGTGGTGTTGACGCCAACGCAAAAAGCCCCGAGCGGTTGGCTCAGGGCTTTTGTTATGTGTTTGATCTATTGATCATAATTTGGTTGCGGGGGTAAGATTTGAACTTACGACCTTCAGGTTATGAGCCTCTAATATAGCAAATTCTACTATAAGTTACTTTTCAATAAGTTAGCTCACAAGCGACTGATACCGCTTAGCAACTCTCATAAGACTTTAACGAACTATACGACATCAAACAGCGCTATGTACAGTTCAAACTGCGTACAGCGGTTGACGTGGTGTTGACGCAAGAACTTACGTTTCCTTCATCCCAACACTGGGACAGGACCTCAAGGTGATCAGGATACTCTTGAGACATTAACTCAGGTGCACCGAGTACCGTCTTAATCGTAAGCCTTTGCCAACTTTAATGCCCGCTTTTGACTATCACTGAGTTTTTCATCGTTCACTGCGCTCGACCAAGCGACTTTGAAGGCTTGATCGTTAGAACTTTGGCACCAGGACAATGCTACCGCGCCGAGCGCCGTCCAGCCGATGCCATCACACATCTGAGCCCATCTTTTCGCAGGGAAGGTTTCCAGTTTCTTCAGAAGGCTTAGATCTGTCTCGTCAATACGGATCTGGTTTTCTTCGCCGCCCTCGACGCCTGCAGATGCAATCCAGAGAGGTTCGCTGGCATGAAGGCCTTGCCATACATCTACTGGCGTGAGGCCTTCTCCCAAGTCGAATGCTCCCGGTTTTGGAGTGTCTTGATCAACCGCCAATTTCAACATCCCCTGATCCAGCCGAAGCGGAGCCACCACACCCTACAGCATCGCCCACTCGGCATACCGCGCGGCCATTGACGAACACAGATCCAGATCCTGCAGACATGGAACGAGGGTGAGGCGGACAGTTGCCGCAACCATGGGGGATAACGCCGTCACCCACGCGTACCACGGCAATAGCGTTTACAAACACATCGGGGCTTCCTGCAGAGGAAGGCGTGGGCGGAAAACACCCATGACCTGCGGCGATATCGCCTTTTCTATAGGCTGCTGGCATCGCAAATCCTTAATAAATTGATTTCAAAATAGATCGAGATAAATGATCTGCCTGACGGATTGGCTCAGGCAGGCGGTAATCCGGCGCGAAGTTCAAAGTTTCTTGAAGAGAGCGTTTCAAGCTAACTTTGTGCCCTACTGAAATATAAAGCGGCTTTACTTCATTTTGAGTAATCAGCTGTTCACCTAAAACCACTCCATGTTCTAAGATCGGAGAATGATCGCCTCTGTTTCCAGAAAACTTTGTGGTTGGAGTTGAGGCATTTTTGGCACAACCAATGACTGGAACATCGAAAACAACACCAAAGTGGCTGGCTGCCCCACATTTTCGAGCATGTAAAGTACCATTGCCATCATAAAAGAATAGATCAGGTTGCCTTGAAAGTTTGCCATAAGCTTCACTCACTAGCGGCATTTCGCGATAAGCAAGAAATTGAGGTACATACGGAAAATCTGGAATACCAATACTGTGAACCAACTCACATACTTCTCGCGTTTCTGCATCAAGAACGACAATGACAGCACAAGCATGCTTACCATCTCCACTATAGGAAACATCAACACCAGCAACTAAGTTTACCGTATTGACGCAATCTTCTAAGATAATACGCTCGGATAGCTTCTCTTGCTCATGTAAAAACAGCTCTAAACTTGGAGAGAGTGAAGACAAAGTTCTCTACCCTTCACTATACAATCTCGGGTCGTCAAATACTGTGCCATTCTTAATTTTCTCTTCGGCTTCAGCAAGAAGGTCGTAAATGGATTCTTTTCGGTAATTGTACATGTTTGTAAGAGGAGAGCTCTGCGATTCATTAATTTGCTGCTCTGTTGCAACTCTCTCGTAGCTCCAAATACCTCTTTCTTCGAGTAGCCTTTCAACAAGTAAACTACTCCATCTTTTTTCCGCTGAAACTAAGAGGCCATTTTCATCCCATTTAGCTAACAGACCAATGATTGTGTGCTTTCCAAGCTCCTGAATTTGTTCAACTTTTCCACTATTATAATACCATAACGTATACCCATCTTTTATCCCTTGGACAACAGACGCCTCTGAAATTAGCTTTCCATTGAGCTCTTCATAGAGCACACCAGTAAATGGCTTCTCGTCGTAAGTAACAAACTCTTTTTCATCTTCGTCATACCCACTAAAATCATAGGATATTCTTTTTATATACCCGTTCATGAGCCGCTATCCGCTTCCCTAAATTTTATGTCGTCAGATACATCATTAACACCCTTGGTTATTTGGGCGCAATCAGGACAGCGTATGATGGACTGACCCATTTTTTTACCTTTTAAGCGTTTATTGGATAAAAAGAGAGTGTTGAGAGTCGACTCATCAACTGTTAACCCTGCATTCTTTCGGGCATTCAGTGCTTGATTAAGTGCCCATATTTCGGAGTGGTGACCTGCGACCCCATTCTTTGGAACGTTAGTGTCTTCCCAGACCCCCTTAGTGTATTTGCCGCTTTTAACGCCTGCATTATATTCGTCAACTTTACTTCTCAATAAAGGATGAAGATTAGCTGTCAGTGTATCTTTTACTCGCTCAGTTGGCGGAATACTTCCGTTTATACCATGATACACCTGACCGGTTTCAGGATCTATTACGCTGAAAAGTACAGGCCCTCTTTTTTCATTTCCCAGCTTCTTTACAGTAGTCTCGAACACTTTGTTTTGTTTATCTTCCAGCTTCTTACGGTCTTTCTCCGAGAGATTCTTCTTTCTATCCTTAGGTTCATCTTCCTTTTTATCGTTGCCGTCCTCACCTTTTTTCTTCGCCATTCCTTCCGCAGGCTCATCCGGAATCTTGCGATTAGGTTCTAGCAGGGTTGTGCCGCCGTGGTTATCTTCCGGGTTACTGTATTTAGCAAGCAGGTCTTCTTCCACCCACTCTCGCTTCATAGACTTCGTCGACTCGGAACTACGGGCTTCCACACGGATTTTACCAGCAGAAGTACGGCTTACCGCAAACTTAACAGCACGCAGACCTTTGATAGCAGCTCCGCTAACTCCTGCTGATATGGCAAGCTCAGCTAACGCAAATGTACTATCGACGGATATGGTGGCTGCCGCATAAAACCATCCACAATCATAATATCTGGCTTTGATTTCATTCCAAATATTAGCAAAATACGCTTTCCATTTTTCAATTGCACTATCATTGTCTTCTCGGAAAAGTGCAGCCTGTCTCATTGTTTCAGCACTAAATTCTGAGGCTTTTTCTTGACTGCCGGCATTGAAAAAATTCAAAAAATTATGGATAAACGTTACGTCTAGGTGAGCCTCCCCCTTTGAAGTGGTCCACGCCTATAGTTA
>NZ_LMCK01000025.1:0-65212 GCF_001623165.1 Pseudovibrio sp. WM33 | reverse complement strand
CGTGATGGCGGCAAGCCAAGCTTTAGCAAGGGCCCTCGTGAAGGTGGTCGTGACGGCGGCAAGCCAAGCTTTAGCAAAGGCCCACGTGGCGGCAGCAAGAGCTATGGCGGCGATAAAGCGCGTGGTGGTCGCCCAGGTGGTGATCGCTCTGGCGCGCCTCGTGGAAACAAAGGCGGCAGAAAATCGTGAGAATTGTTGCTGGACGCTTTCGGGGAACTGCTCTCGCTACGCCCAAGACACAAAACACACGGCCTACCAGTGACCGGATGAGAGAGACCATTTTTAATGTGCTCGCTCATTCCTATGACAATCCGGTTCAGGACGCACGCGTTCTGGACCTGTTTGCAGGGACCGGCGCTCTTGGTCTGGAAGCGATGAGCCGTGGCGGCAAGTACTGCGTCTTTGTTGAAGAGGCCGTTGAGCCGCGTGGTCTGATCCGCCGGAATGTGGAGACCACCGGACTGATGGGCGCCACAAAGATCTTACGACGTGATGCGACATCTTTAGGGGAAGCGGGAACGATTGCCCCGTTCGACCTGGTGTTTCTGGATCCACCTTACCGCTTTGAACTCGGCGAGAAGGCTCTGTCCAGTGCCGTGGCTGGTGGCTGGCTCAATAAAGGCGCTCTTTGCATCTGGGAAGAAGATGCGAGCGTTTCTCCAGTGATCCCTGACGGGTTTGAAGGGCTGGATGTACGCCATGCGGGCGACAGTCAGATCCTCATTCTCAGGTATCTCGGCGTGTAGCCCAGAGCGACCGTATATATAAAGGGTAGAAGAAGGCCTTTCCGATGTGGTTTCGGGAAGGCCTTTTTTGTTGCCCTCCCCTCTGTGCGCTGGATAGAGGACCGCCGTGATGTGTGAAATGGCGCAGGTGGACGAGGACTGTGAGCAGAGGGGAGCATGGGGTCTTCAGCCGAATTGATTGAAACAGATCGTTGCTGTCCGACGTTCTGAGGTGATGACACTATATTGTGGCTGAGGATCTGGTCCGGTGTGGGTGGGCTAGAGGATGCATTGGCCCTCCGCCTCCTGAAAAACAGAGATTTGCGGGATTGAGGTTCACAGTTCGCATAGCGGCGCGTCAGTCCTCAAAAGAACGCAAATTCTCCCAAAACAACGCAAAATTCGAATACCTGTAAATACTATCACTATACTTATCATGGAGCGTTACACCTCCCTGATACGGACCCCATTTGTGTCTATGATTCGAATGACGCAGCTTGCATAGGAAAAGGGCTCGCAAATCTGCGTAATGATTTTTTAACGAATAATAACAATGGTTTAATTCAATTAGAAGCACCCCTGAATTGCATTTGATACATCTACCTAGTTTGGGATAAAAGCGTTGCAGGAATGAAACAGCGGTTTCGATTAGCTTGATAACTCTAGGTTATTCTTAGAGTTATTATTGCATCAACAAGCATGTGCTGGCATCAATTGCTGCAGGGAATTCGCGTACACAACAATAAAATTAGTTTTGCTTAGGCAGCATTTGGGCCGCCTTAAGTAGTTTTGTCAATAAACCTTGTTTGAGGAGTGGGTTTCTACCCGATTTAGGAGTCGAATTATGCGCCATTTTACAACTAGCGCCGCAGCAGCGCTTATGATGAGTGCCACTCCGGTCCTTGCAGCCGATCTTCCCGTTGCACCGGAGCCCGTAGAATACGTCCAGATTTGTGACGCCTACGGTACTGGATATTTTTATATTCCAGGCACTGATACCTGTTTGAGAATTCGCGGTCGTGTTCGTGCAGAATACCGTTTCAACAACTTTGGGGCGGCCCCAAGCGACTGGTCTGAGCGGACAAGAAATTCAACATCCACTCGTGCACGTGGCTACCTCCGCATGGACGCCCGAACTCAAACAGAATACGGCTTGCTTCGTGCTTACATTGATTTGTTCGGAACAGTCGACACACCTGGCTTTATTCAGGATGACAGCTCTGTTCCTAACGTGAACAATCCAGTCGGCTCTTTTGGGGTTGAACAGGACAACACTGTTATGACGCTTGATTATGCGTTCGTACAGTTTGGCGGTATGACCATCGGTCGTGCACAGTCCTTCTATGACTTCTGGACCGGTTATGCCTACGGTGCGATCACCACCGTTGCGTACTCTGACCAAAACCTCTGGCTTGCTGGTTATACCTTCGATCTGGGTAACGGCTTGTCCACCAGCTGGTCTGTGGAAGACAGAACAGCTCGCCAGCAGAACCTCTTTACCGGTGAATATCTTGACTCCACCGGATTTAACCAAGGCTACGGTGGCATGCGCTTCCCTGACCTTGTTGCTAACATCCGACTTGATCAGGGTTGGGGTTCCGCACAGATTATGGGTGCTTTGACAGAGATCCGTTATCTTGAATCTTATCCATCTGGAAAGCTTGGTTGGGCCGTCGGTGGCGGTATTGAATTCAACATTCCATGGTTTACAAGCTATCTTTCTGGCTTCCAAGGCGTCGTCCAAGCAACTTTTGCTCAAGGTGCCTTAGGCTACGTTAACAGCGACTGGCAGAACGTAGTCTGGGATGCAACCTCACTTACAGATGGCGAAGACGGGATTTCAACCGCTTGGTCTATTGCATGGGGCTTCCAAGCTGATTTTTCTCCTGAGTGGAATGCGGCCATTCAAGCCTCTTTCGCCAACGTTCGTCCAAATCAGCTCTGGAATCAAAATCAATGGGATGTAGTTGGTAAGATTGGTTGGACACCAGTGAGCGGCTTCGAAATCGGCACTGAAGTTGCGTATCGTAACCTAGGTTTGGGTGATCTTTATCCAGATAACACAATCAACAATGGTAACCCAACTCGCCCAATCGGCCAACAAGATATCATCTCAATCCTGCTCCGTGTTCAACGGGACTTCTGAGGCCACATGTCAGAACCCATCGATTGCCTAGTGTAATCGAGAATACGAACTGGAAGAGGCGGATCATTGATCCGCCTCTTCTGGTTTTTGTCGTAAAAACTAGTGACGACCAAACAAGCGCTCAATATCAGAGAGCTTCAGCTCGATCCATGTTGGTCTGCCGTGATTGCATTGCCCAGATTTTGGCGTTGCTTCCATATCGCGAAGCAGATTGTCCATTTCTTCAGGTCGCATTCTCCGCCCTGCTCTGATTGATCCGTGACATGCCATTGTTGCGGCAACCAGATCCAGCTTCTCTCTGATGCGGGTTGAGCTGTCGAACTCCGCAAAATCGTCGGCAAGGTCCTGCACAAGCGCTTTGATATTAAGGCGTTTGAGCATGGATGGGGTTTCTCGCACTGCAATTGCCCCCGGCCCGAAACGCTCCAGAACAAGGCCAACTTCTTCAAGCTCAAGCGCACGCTCTTCCAGTCGTGCGACATCCTCTTCGGGGAGATCGACAATTTCCGGGATGAGCAGCATCTGCCGAGACACATCGCGCTTCGACAAATCCTCTTTCAGCTGTTCATAAACAAGCCGCTCATGGGCTGCGTGCTGGTCTACGATGACCAACCCGTCTTTGGTTTGCGACACGATGTAAGTTTCGTGGATTTGTGCTCTGGCGGCACCAAGCGGGAAGTTTTCCCGGTCTTCCGGTAACTGATGTCCGTGGGCTCGCGAGTCTGCGGATGGCACGTCGACCAGTTGGTAGGCCTGTGCGCCCTGCTCGTTCGCTGGCAACTGAGACTGCGATTGATCCATTGGTGCTGAATAAGGTGCATTGGCTTCCATCAGACCCAACTGCATTTCGCTGGATCCGACTTCCGGGATATCTGTAGCGCTCCACACACCTGCGGGACCTTCTTCCGGTCGATAGGACGATTGTTGCCATGAGTAGTTTTGAGGGGCTTCTCTATTGCCTTGGGGCGTATGCATAGACTCACCAGAATGAACATTGAAGCCTGCGCTTTGTCCCATTGGGCGGATGGCGTTGATTGCAGATTGGGTGTTTGCAGTGGATGCCCTGAAGCCAGACTGAACGAAGGCATTCTTCAGTGCACCAATCATCAATCCACGAACCAGCTGGCCATCTCGGAAGCGTACGTCTGCCTTTGCTGGATGTACGTTTACATCCACTTGGTGAGGGTCAAGATCAATGTTGAGCACTACAATCGGGTGGCGATCACGAGATAGCACGTCTGAGTATGCTGCCTTCAGGGAGCCTAAGAGCAATTTGTCTCTGACTGGGCGGCCATTTACGAAGAAGAACTGGTGCTGTGAGTTGGCGCGGTGGAAGGTCGGCAGGCCTGCATAACCGTACAGATGTACCCCTTCCCTCAGCGCCTCAATCTCCATAGCGTTCTTTGTAAACTCAGCGCCCAGTATTTGTCCGATCCGAGCGAGATCTGCGTCATCTCCTGTACAAGCTGGCAGTTCCAGCTGCCGGCGGTCTGATCCAGAGAGGGTGAACCTGACAGTTGGGTTTGCAAGAGCGATGCGCTTGATGATTTCCGTGATCGCGGTTGCTTCAGCACGGTCGGACTTCAGGAACTTCAGACGGGCGGGCACAGAGAAGAAGATATCTTTCACTTCTACGCGTGTTCCGGAGTTCAATGCAGCTGGTTCAATATCATTGTCCTGGCCGCCTTCAACTTCGATTTTCCAGGCGTGAGGTTCCGAGGCATGGCGTGTGGTTATTTCCAGACGTGAGATCGCGCCAATGGATGGCAGCGCTTCTCCGCGAAAACCCATAGTCCGGATGTCCATGAGATCATCTTCAGGCAGTTTGGATGTGCAATGGCGGCGGACGGCGAGCTGAAGGTCTTCCTTCGTCATGCCTGCACCATTGTCTGTGATGCGCAGCAGGCTTTTACCACCGGTCGCGGTGACGATCTCGATGCGCGTTGCACCAGCATCAACTGCGTTTTCAACCAGCTCCTTGACGACACTTGCAGGCCGCTCGATCACTTCACCAGCGGCAATTCTGTTAATTGTCGTATCGCTAAGTTGTCTTACCGCCATAACCGCTCCGTCTCAAAGATTGTTCTGCATATACATGGCGCATCCAAATCATATTTGTGACAGAGATTTGCGCTCAGTATCAATGCAAGATGAGCAGTGATTATATCTACTTGTCGTCGCCACCTGCTCAGGCTATGAGGATTTGGCTCAACTCTACTCTTTTTTCAAGAGCGTATCCAAGTTTCCTCCAAGAGAACATCATATGAAGCAGCAATCCCCCATCACTGGCCTCAGCCAGATTGCAGATCAGTTCAACGGCATTCTATGTGATGTCTGGGGTGTTTTACATAATGGCGTGAGTGCTTTTCCGGCAGCAATTGACGCTCTTGAGACCTATAAGACGCGTTGTGGCAAGCCTGTTGTTTTGATCACCAATGCACCGCGTCCATCCCATGAGATTGAACAGCATCTTCGCAGTTTGGGTGTTCCGCAGACCTGCTATGACTCAATTGTCTCGTCAGGCGATGTTGTTCAGGCTGATCTTCGAGCCATAGATCACGCAAAAGTCTATCATATTGGACCCAAAAAGAATCATAGCCTGTTTCATGGTGCAAGTTTTGACTTTGTGGAGCCAAATGCTGCGGACATTATCGTATGTTCAGGTTTGAATGACAGGCGCGCCGAAGAGCCTGAAGACTATCGTTTTCATTTTGAAGAGTTATTGAAGCTGGACCTGCCACTCATTTGCGCTAATCCAGACATTGTTGCTGAACAAGGCGACAAGTTGGTCTGGTGTGGAGGCGCACTCGCAAAGCTTTATGAGGAGATGGGTGGCCGCGTCATCATTACGGGCAAGCCTTTTCATCCGATCTACGATATGGCGCGGGCAGAGCTGAATGTGTACGCAGGCAGAGCGCTTGAAAAAACTGAAATTCTAGCAATTGGTGACGGTTTACCGACTGATATCAAAGGTGCAAATGCTCAGGGCATCAACGCATTGTTTTTGACGGAAGGTATTCATGCAGCGGATCTGACAGGGGATGCTGAAGCCGTTGAAAGCATGCTTAAGGCAGAAGGCCTGCATGTGCACAGTTTTATGGGGCGCCTGAGCTGGTAAGACTAAAGCAGTTTGCACCATTTCAGGTCAACAAACTGCTTTTAGATTTCTTGTTGGTGGGCAGTGCTCACTGACAAATTGATCGCAAGTAAAATCAGGCGAACAGCTTGTCGATATCGTCCTGCTGCACATCACCGAGCATAGCATCAATCTCATCCTGAGAGACGCCTTCACCCTTGTGCTGCGGGCCATGGAGGATCAGCTCACGCTTGCGGCGCTCTTCATCCGTTTCTTCGCCGCCCTGTTCGTTATTAGCTTCTTGCTCAAGGCGTAAACGTTCGACGAAGTTGGAAACACGCTCATCAATCGTATTCAGGGTGCTGACAACTTTAGAAATGCGTTGTCCAGTAATATCCTGAAACGCGCAGGCCTGAAAAATCTCCATAACCTGATTGTTGACAGTGTCCTGATAGGTCTGAGTGTCCTCAGGATCAGCTGCCATGATGGCCTCAGCTGCTTCCATGATTGAATGTGTTGCTTCCTCTGTTGAAGAAACAATAGCATCTAGCTCCCGACCAGCGTCAGGGATATGATTATCTCTCATATCTGCGACACGAAGCTTACTGATTTCGGCTTTCATCCGCGCAATTTCCGCGCCGATTTCTGCCAGTTCCACGGTCACAGCAGGTTGGATGTGCTCAATGATGTCCCCCATTGAACCTGTCATAACCTCTGCAAGGCCCATCACATCAGTTAGTGTGACTTCGCTAGATTTCTCACGGCTTTCTTCCAGAAAATCGATGAGTTGCTGAATATCAATTTTGGTCAAAACACTTCCCTTTGCCTGTGTAGGGAACGTCTCCTCCAGCAGGCAAAATCGCCTGCCGGGTCAGAGCTCTACCCAACCTTGTAACCGGTCAGTTGGGTGCACAGAAGGGTTTGGGGCGCTCTCGTTATCGCGTCCTCACCCCAGCCCATATTCTTCAATTGTGCGCAAAGCAAATTAGTCCGCGAATACCGCTTCGATTTTGCCTTTAAGAGTTTGCGCGTTAAACGGCTTAACGATGTAGTTGTTAACCCCTGCCTTTTTGGCAGCGATCACGTTTTCCGTTTTAGACTCAGCCGTCACCATGATGAATGGCGTCTTACACAGAGCAGCATCCTGCCTGACCTGCTTGAGCAGCTCGTAGCCAGTCATAGGTTCCATGTTCCAATCCGAGATCACCAGGCCGTAGCGGCGCTGCTTCATTTTCTCGTAGGCCTCAGTGCCATCAGCCGCATCATCGATGTCCGTAAAGCCAAGTTGCTTCAACAAGTTCCGAATGATTCGAATCATGGTCTTATAATCATCGACAACCAGAATTGGCATCTGAAGATCAAGGGCCATGTACAACTCCATATTCTCAAGAGGCTGTCGTTGCCTCTCTGCTATACTCACGGCGACCACGACATTGTTCGGTCACACTGGACGCAGGTGTCCTTCCAAAATAAAAGGGGTCCCCACCAATTCAACTTCGCGAAATTAACCGCCCTACGTTATAGTTAGGTTAATTTCTCCAATACGATTTCAATAATGCTAAAAGCCTAATTGTTTTTTAGAGGTCCGCTTACTAGCGTTTCCGCGCGTTTTACCGGCAATATTGCCTGTGGTTAATTCGAGGAAACACTATGCTCAGCCTTCGTCCACTCGCTTATGAAGACCTTTCAGTCGGCATGACCGAAGTTTTCGTAAAGCACGTCAGCTCTCAAGACATCGTAGGATTCGCAGAGGTTTCCGGTGACAGAAACCCAATCCATTTGTCGGAGCATTTTGCAGCAAAGACCCCTTTCAAAACTCGTATTGCGCACGGTCTTTACACTGCGAGCCTTATCTCAGCCGTACTTGGAACGCGATTACCGGGCCCAGGTGCAATTTATTTGTCTCAATCTTTAAATTTTCGCGCGCCTGTGTATATCGGCGACGATATTGAGGTGCGCGTGAGCGTTGCAGAGCTGATCGACAAGGGCAATCGCGCCCGGTTAGATTGCCAATGTCTGGTCGAAGGCAAGGTGGTTTTGGAGGGGGAAGCGATGGTCAAAGTCCCTGCCCGCGCCGATATGGATATTCCGCTTTAAGATGAAATTCCTGCACAGGACCTGAAGTTTCTTGTGTCCGGCCCGGCAAACTCCATCTCAAGAGCTTGACGGGGCGGACTTCTCACGGCACCGTCTCGCAAAATTCCAGATGTTTGGAGTATGCTGCGCTCTACGCATTCGCGCGTCAGACTCTGAAACTCTCTATTCACGCGTATTTTAATCCGAAAACCGGAGCCACTTTTCGGTAATACGCTCAAGCGGGAAGTACAGTTCATGGGTGAGCCAATCAAACAGGCGCATTCTTTTCAGCATATTACCGACCTTGTGCAGTTTCCCGACAAACTGCGCGGCGGCGTTGTTGCTATTGGGAATTTTGATGGTGTTCATCGCGGACATCGGGCTGTCCTTGATTTAGCGCGTGATGAAGCTGCAAAGCGTGGTGTTCCGGCCCTCGCCATGACTTTTGAACCACACCCACGCACCTTTTTCCGGCCTGATCAGCCTGTGTTTCGTTTGACGCCTTCACATGTCAAAGCAGAGATCTTTGAAGCGGAACATCTGGATGGCGTGATCGAACTGCCCTTTACAAAAGAGTTTGGCGGTATGGCCGCTGAAGATTTTGTGAAGGACATTCTGGTTGGGCGCCTTGGCATTTCCCAGAGCATCACTGGCTATGACTTCCACTTTGGGAAGGGGCGTCAAGGAACTCCTGAATTTCTTGAGCAAGCTGGTGAAGCCCATGGATTTGCTGTGACCATCGTTGGCGCAGAAGGTGATGAGGGGGGAGAGATCATCTCTTCCAGCCGTATTCGTGCCGCTCTTGCTGAAGGCGAGTTGGCAGTGGCGAACGGCTTGCTTGGATATCGTTATTTTGTTGAAGCGACCGTTCAACACGGTGAGAAGCGTGGCCGCGAGTTGGGATACCCAACTGCGAACCTGAAGCTTGCCGATAATTGTGAGCTGAAAGAAGGCGTTTATGCCGTTCAGATCAAAATTGACGGCGTGATGCATAATGGTGTGGCCAGTTTTGGCCGTCGTCCAACATTTGATGATGGCGCACCGCTGCTTGAAGTGCATGTGTTTGACTTCACTGGTGACCTATATGAAAAGCAAGTCACAGTCTGCTTCGTCGGATTTATCCGTGCCGAACTTAAATTTGACGGTATTGAAGCCTTAATTAGCCAAATGGATCAGGATAGTGCTGAGGCACGGGCAATGATTGCCTCCATGCGCCCGCTCTCTCATCTGGACCAAATGCTCAATGCCGACGGGTAGTCACCCCCTTTAGAAAGATAGTTCATGACATCAGCGGCTACGAGAGCTGGCACTGCCAGCTCTGATAATGTGTTGCATGGCGTGCTGCTGATGATGTGCGGGTTGCTCATTCTTTCGAGCACCGATGGCGTGGTGAAATACCTCTCAGAGTTTTTCTCTCCTTTGACGGTAGCGTTCTTCCGCTTTGCCGTGCAGCTCGCCATAATTCTGGCGATTGCTACTTTTCGAAAACGGAGCTGGCTCAGTCTTTTGAGAGAGACCACCCTGCCCTTGTTCTGCCGTGGCTTGCTGCTTGCGGTCGGCTCGGTGTTCATTGTGTTTGGGTTGAAGTACTTGCCATTGACAGATGCGACGGCAATTTTCTTTGTGCAGCCGGTTATTCTTGTTGTTCTGTCCTCAGTCTTTCTGAAGGAGAGAGTTGGGCCAAAACGTTGGCTGGCGGTATTGATTGGGTTTGCTGGTGTGCTTGTGATCATGCGCCCTGGTACTGGCGTCTTTCAACCGGCGAGCCTTCTCGTTTTAGCTGCTGCTTTTACATTTGCCTGCTATCTGATGCTGACACGCAAGCTCTCCGGGCAATCCTCTCAGCTCGCCATACAGTTCGCGACTGGCTTTGCTGGCAGTCTCTTTATTTTGCCGATCATCATTTATGCTTGGCTGACTGGTTTTGGTGGAGATCTGGTGATTGTCAATCAGGAGGCCAACTTTACTTTGCCAACAATCCTGTTGTTCTGTCTTGGTGCCACTGGCCTGATCGCGCATGTTCTGCTGGTCAAAGCCTTTGAGAGAGCACCGGCATCCGTGTTGGCTCCAATCAATTACGTTGAGATTTTCTCCGCAACTACAATCGGTTACCTGGTCTTCAATGAAATCCCAGACGAGTTTGTCTGGGTTGGCGTTGGTATGCTCATCTGCAGCGGACTGATACTTGCAAATACAGAGAGAAAACCCCCTCCCTCATAATATTGAGGGGCGGAACAGATACTCTTTAGATAACTGCACTGAATAGCCCGCTACCGGCACTTTCTTTTGGTTGCGCAAAGGAATAGCTGGTGCGTCAATATAGGCCCTTACCCTCTGCGCTGGCTTTGATATGTCAGCGTATCCCCATTATCCGAGAGCAACATGACAACAACAACCGCCTCGACAGATAGTCATACCTCTAATGCCGGGCTACATGGCATTTTGTTTATGGTCGCCGGAATGTCACTGGCGCCGCTGATGGATGGCACAGCCAAGTATCTTAGCGCGTTTATCTCACCGGTTGAGGTGTCGCTTGGTCGCTTTTTGTGTCAGGCAATTATTGTTCTTGTGATTGCGGGGTTCATGGGTCGTTCGTTCGGCTCTTTGATGAAGGAGGTCAATCGTATTCAGCTGGTGCGCGGCGCTTGTCTCGCGATTTGCTCCATCTTCTTTTTCACTTCTCTTAAGTACATGCCTTTGGCGGATGCGATTGCGATCTTCTTTGTGCAGCCGATGATCCTGACTGTACTTTCGGCTGTTGTTTTAAAGGAAAAAGTAGGCGTGCGCCGTTGGGCAGCCGTTGTGGTTGGCATGATCGGGGCTCTGATCATTATCCGTCCAGGATCCAGCGCTTTGGGTTGGCCATCTCTGTTGCCCCTTGCAGCAGCGACCTCCTTTGCAGTTTATCTTGTTCTGACACGCAAACTGGCAGGGAGTGCCTCTTTGCTTGGCATTCAGTTCGCGACGGGTGTTGCTGGCGTTTTGACGCTTACACCGCTTGTTATCATCGCAAGCCTGCTTGGGTTTGAAGCAGCCGCGTGGACGAAACCAGACCTCACTCACCTACCGCTGTTCGTGTTGATGGGCATTATCTCATTTGCCTCCCACGGGTGTATTGTGCTTGCGTTTGACCGAGCCCCTGCCTCCGTTCTTGCACCGCTCAGCTATACAGAGATCATCAGTGCAACAATTGTGGGCTTCGTGCTGTTTGGGGACATTCCTGACATGTTTGTCTGGCTGGGTGTGGCTTTGATCTCAGGCGGCGGGCTTTACATTGCACACCGTGAACGGACAGCTGCGAAGCGTCAGGCGGAGAGCGAAGAGCTTGTCGACAGTTCACCCAAGCGCCATTACTGACTTCAGTGCGGCAGCTCCGGCCTTCAGGAAAATTGCCCTTGGTCTTGAGAATATTGAGCTTTGTTGTTAGAGGCTCTTTATTCCTAGGATAAGCGCTGCTAAAAGCACTCATTATGTTAGCCGAGTTTGAAGATAACAGGACTACTCCTTTGACCTTACTCAAGGTGTGCCAATTTCGAATTATTGGCCCGGCCTTCAGTTGAGACGCCCGCTGGCGCCCTGAAGTACCGGGAGACCTCCAACCGTCACAGAGACGGCGGGATTTTCAAACTTGCGCAAATTCCTGCGCTTTACCAAATGCCTATGGGCAAACAAATGCCCACATAAGCGGACTGCCAAATGACCGATACACCGAGCCGCGATTATTCGGACACGCTCAACCTGCCTAAAACTGATTTCCCAATGCGGGCAGGCCTTCCAAAGAATGAACCCAAGATCCTCGCCAAATGGTTGGACAAGGACCTTTACAAGGTGATGCGCGATCAATCCGCGGGTCGCCCTAAGTTCATCCTGCATGATGGCCCTCCTTATGCGAACGGCAACATCCATATTGGTCATGCGCTGAACAAGACCCTGAAGGACATCATCAATCGCTCCATGCAGATGCAGGGCTTTGATGCGAACTACGTGCCTGGCTGGGATTGTCATGGTCTGCCGATCGAATGGAAGATCGAAGAGCAGTATCGCAAAAAAGGCAAAAACAAAGACGCTGTGCCGATCAACGAATTCCGTAAGGAATGCCGTGAATTTGCGGACAAGTGGATTGATGTTCAGCGCGAAGAATTCAAGCGCCTTGGCATTGAAGCAGACTGGGACAACCCATATCTGACCATGCGCTACGACAGTGAAGCTGTGATTGCGAAAGAACTGATGAAGTTCGCAACATCCGGCCAGCTGTACCGTGGCTCTAAGCCTGTAATGTGGTCCATTGTTGAGAAGACTGCTCTTGCTGAAGCGGAAGTGGAGTATGAAGACCATATCTCTCACACCATCTGGGTAACCTTCCCGATTGTGTCTGGTAATGAAGCGCTGATCGGCAAGAAAGTGGTTATCTGGACAACCACTCCATGGACCATCCCTGCGAACCGCGCGATCTCGTTCTCTAACGACATCAGCTATGGCATCTACAAGGTGACTGAGGCTGCTGAAGACAACTGGGCGAAGGTTGGCGAAGAGTTCATTATTGCAGACAAGCTTGCTGAAACTGTTTTTGAAGCCTCCCGCGTTGATGCCTATGAGCGTGTTTCCGATGTTGATGTGAGCACCATCGAATACTGCGCGCATCCGCTACGTGGTGCAGAAGGCGCTGGCGACTATTTCGACTTCAACGTGCCGATGCTTGCCGGTGAGCATGTCACCGATGATGCTGGTACTGGCTTCGTCCACACGGCTCCTGGTCATGGTCAGGAAGATTTCCAGATGTTCCTGGACAACCGGGAAGCCTTTGCAAAAGCTGGTACTGAACAGGTTCCAATGACCGTTCAGCCGGATGGGTCTTACTATCCGCATGTGCCGCTGTTTGAAGGCAAATACATCCTTGACCGTAAAGGTAAAGAAGGCTCCACCAACACAGCTGTTATTGAAAAGCTTGTTGAAGTTGGCGGACTGATGGCTCGTGGCCGTGTAAAGCACTCCTATCCGCATTCCTGGCGCTCTAAAGCCCCGCTGATCTTCCGTAACACGCCGCAGTGGTTTGTTTACATGGACAAGGAACTTTCTGAGGAAGCCAAAGGTGACACTCTGCGCGCCCGAGCGCTGAAGGCAATCTCTGAGACACGATTTGTGCCTGCAACCAGTAAGAACCGTCTGCAGCCAATGGTCGAAGCGCGGCCTGACTGGGTTCTTTCCCGTCAGCGTGCCTGGGGCGTGCCGATCACCGTGCTTGTAAACAAGGAAACTGGTGAAGTTTTGAAGGACGAAGCGGTCAACGCACGTATTTTTGAGGCTTTCCAGAATGAAGGTGCGGATGCATGGTTTGAAGAAGGCGCAACACAGCGCTTCCTTGGCGATGCATATGATGCTGAGGACTTCGAGAAAGTCGAGGACATCCTCGACGTATGGTTCGACTCCGGTTCAACTCACGCCTTCTGCATGGAACGTCGTGAAGACCTGAACCCGAACCGTAAGGGTCTGGGTGGTGATGACTACGTTCTGTACCTTGAAGGTACCGATCAGCACCGCGGCTGGTTCCACTCTTCCCTCCTGGAAAGCTGTGGTACCCGTGGTCATGCGCCATATGATGCTGTGTTGACCCATGGTATGACCATGGACGCGCAGGGCCGCAAGATGTCCAAGTCTTTAGGTAACACGGTTGCGCCTCAGGATGTCATCAAGCAGTACGGTGCTGATATCCTGCGTCTGTGGGTTGGTTCTGTTGATTACGCAGAAGATCAGCGCCTTGGTCCTGAGATCATCAAGACCAACGTTGATGCTTACCGCAAGATGCGTAACACCCTGCGCTTCATGCTTGGTACTCTTGGTCACTATAACGGCGAGGAGATTGCTCTTGCCGACATGAGTGAGCTTGAGCTGCTGATGCTGCACCGTCTGGCCGAGCTGGATGTGCTGGTTCGTGATGCTTATCAGGCGTTCGACAGCAAGCGCGTGTTCTCTGCTCTGTTCAACTTCATGACTGTTGAGCTCTCCGCGTTCTACTTCGATATCCGCAAAGATGCGCTGTATTGCGATGCCCCATCTTCCACGAAGCGCAAAGCCTCTCTTTATGTGATTGAGCAGCTGTTCCGTCACCTGACAATGTGGCTGGCACCAATCCTGCCATTCACCATGGAAGAGAGCTGGATCTACCGTTACGGTGAAGCGACAACTTCTGTGCACCTGCAGCAGTTCCCTGCTGTTTCTTCTGCGTGGAGAAACGATGAACTGGCTGCGAAATGGGAGAAGGTTCGTGCGGTGCGCCGTGTGATCACTGGTGCATTGGAAATTGAGCGCCGTGAAAAGCGGATCGGTTCTTCTTTGGAAGCACATCCAACCGTTTACATCTCAGATGCAGACCTGATGGCTGCTCTGGACGGGCTGGACGCTGCAGAAATCGCGATCACATCCCAGCTGAACCTGTCCTCTGACAGCGCTCCTGAAGGTGCGTTCACGTTGGAAGACACTGCTGGTGTTGGCGTTGTGCCAGGTCTTGCTGAGGGCAACAAGTGTGCCCGCTCCTGGAAGATCCTGCCAGAAGTTGGTGCAGACGCTGAGTATCCTGAGCTGACACTGCGCGATGCGGATGCAATGCGCGAGCTGGATGGCACGACTGTTTAAGCAAACGATGTGACGAGGGAATTAACCTTGAAGAAACTGAAGTTTTGGGGACATCACAGTTCCCTCGTCCTCCTCCTTGCCATAGCTGGTCTGGTTGTTGATCAGATTGCCAAGTTCTGGGCTGTCGCTCATTTCTCAGGTGGTGGCATTCCTACAATCCCGGTAGGCCCTTTTCTGGATCTGGTTCTGGTCTGGAACAAAGGCGTTTCCTACGGATTTTTCCAGCAAACGACAGAGCTTGGCCGCTGGGGATTGGCAGCCTTTACGGTTGTTGCCTCAGTTTTCATCTGGTTCTGGAGTGCGCGCGCAAGTAACCGGCTGGAAGGTTTCTGCCTCGGGCTGGTTCTCTCCGGCGCCCTGAGCAATGGTTTTGACCGCCTCTATTATGGC
Organism: Pseudovibrio sp. WM33; assembly: GCF_001623165.1. NCBI lineage: Bacteria > Pseudomonadati > Pseudomonadota > Alphaproteobacteria > Hyphomicrobiales > Stappiaceae > Pseudovibrio > Pseudovibrio sp. WM33. The sequence continues at coordinate 50,169 of NZ_LMCK01000025.1, read as the reverse complement.
AAAGTCGTCGATTACCTCTATTTCCATGTTGGGGAATTTTCCTGGTACGTCTTCAATCTTGCCGATGCATGGATTGTTATTGGCGCTGCTGGTTTGCTGCTCGACACCTTATTTATTGGCAAAAATAAGGATAGCCAGCCCTAAAACTGCCTAATTCTCAATTATATGTGGGGAATATCGGGTGCTTCTGGGCATAACTACACACTTAGGGCCTTCATGGTTTCGTGATTCCTGTTTTAAGGTGGCATCACTGGATTATGAGGACTACAGATTTCGCAGGCTGTCATTTGACCCGTGATGCCTGTCAAACGCCGTTTTGATGGTGATCGGGAAACAAGGGTAATGAAATTGCAAAGCCGTAGCAAAAAATTCGTTGTTCGGGCCACTTTTGTTTGCGGGCTCTCTCTCGCACTATCCGCCTGTATGACAGGTAATGGTGACTTCGATGATGGCACTGAAACCACCGATTTGAGTTTGATGACTGGTGTCTTGAGCGCCGTTGGTCTTGAGTCTCAGAAAAACACTGACATCAAGTACAAAGAGCGCGCTCCGCTTGTTATGCCGACACAGGCTGGCAACCTTCCGCGGCCAGATTCCCGCAAGCTTTCTGAAGTTGCTAGCAACTGGCCGGTTGACCGCTCCAAGGAAGAACTTGAAGAGATCCGCGCGTTCTACAAGGTAGAGCCAGGTGAGCCTTTGAGCATTGAGCAAATGCGCGGCCACCCTGCGTTGGAGAAAGCAGCGGCTCGCCCTCGCGATTTCGCAGCTGAGAAACGTCAGCAGCAGCTTCTTGATGGTGACAAGCTGAGCCCGACTGAACTTGCAGCTCTTGGCAAGCAATATCAGGCTGCCAAAAAACAGCTTGGTGGCAAAGATGTGGAAGCACCGATTTGCGCACCTGGCGACCCAAGTTGTACGCCGACACGCAAATACCTGACCGAGCCTCCAGTGGCTTACTCCACTCCTGTTGCAGGCGTTGCTTTTGCGACCCCGGAAGTGGACGAAAGCGAAGAAGTTCGCAAAAAGCGTGAAGCAGCAGCAATTGAAGACGGCGCTCGTATCGATATGAGCAAGCAGTAAGAACTTCTCTAACAGAGAGTTCAAGTCTTACTGAAAGCCTGAATAAACTATGAAGCAAGCGCGACGATGTTCGCGCTTTTTTCATTATAGCTGCAATAGATTACGAATAATTCACGAGGAGATTAACCACAATCACGGTATAGGTAGGACAGCTGTGTCCTGCTCATTTTAAAGGGAGCCCCCTACGTGACTGGTCGATCTCTCGCGCTTAAAGCCCTCGCTTTGAGTCTGGTTGTTTTCGCAAGCCCAGTATTGCCCGTGGCTGCGGATACGACAGGGAAAGCTTCAATCGAAGACTTTTCAAAAATACACATCGGCGGAACCGATGTTTCCCAAACCACTCTCGACAATGGCCTTCAGGTGGTTGTCATCCCTGACCGACGCGCCCCGATTGTGACCCACATGGTGTGGTACCGCGTTGGCGGAGCAGATGAAAAACCCGGTAAATCCGGCATCGCGCATTTTCTTGAACATCTCATGTTCAAGGGAACCAAGAATACACCAGAGGGTGAGTTCTCCAAAAAAGTTGCTCAGGTAGGTGGTCAGGAAAACGCCTTCACCTCTCAAGACTACACGGCCTATTATCAGCAGGTTGCCAAAGAGCATCTGGAAATGGTGATGGGCTATGAGGCTGATCGCATGTCCAACCTGATCCTGACTGAAAAGCAGGTTGATCCGGAACGGGATGTGGTGCTCGAAGAGCGTTCCCAACGTGTGGACCGCAGTCCTGCTGCCAGACTATCTGAGACATTCGATCAAGTCCTGTTTCCGAACAGCCCCTACGGTATTCCAGTGATTGGCTGGAAAGACGAAATTCAAGCGCTGAACAAAGACGATGCTATCGCCTTTTACGACAAGTACTACACACCAAACAATGCAATCCTGATTGTTGCCGGTGATGTCACCTCGGAAGACGTTCTGGCCCTCGCCAAGAAGACCTATGGCAAGGTTGAGCAACGTGCAGACCCGGGACCACGTGATCGACCGCATGTCCAGATCGTGCCAGGTAATCGCGAAGTCAGCCTGCAGAGTGATCAGGTTGCGCAGCCAAGCCTGCAACATGGCTGGATCGTACCAAGCTCGACCACTGCAGAGCCAAGCGATTCTGAAGCTCTTGAAGTGCTTTCAGACATTTTAGGTGGTGGCGCTAACAGCCGGCTTTACAAAGCACTGGTGATTGAAGGCGAAGTCGCGACCAGTGCTGGAGCCTGGTACCAGTCTACCGCTTTGGATGACACCCGCTTCATTCTTTACACCTCTCCCAAAGATGGTGTTGAGCTGGAAGAACTGGAGAAGCGTGCTCTAGCAATCGTGAATGATGTTCTTGAGAACGGTGTGACGGCTGAAGAAGTGGAACGTTCTAAACGCTCTATGCTGGCCTCTGCCATTTACGCTCAAGACAAGCAAGACGTTCTGGCGCGCATCTTTGGGACAGCTCTGACCACAGGCGGTTCTGTTGAGAAGGTTCAGACCTGGCCTGCTCGCATTGCCAAAGTGACACCTGAACAGGTTCAGGCAGTTGCGCAGAAGTACCTTAGTGAAACCAGTGTGGCGAGCTATCTGATGCCTGCTGCAAAACCTGAAAATGCAGAGTGAGAGGGGACGCTCGATGAAAGCTAAAGTTCTTATGGCGGCTTCTGCCTCCGCTTCCCGCATGACGGCAAGTTTGTTTGCATTGCTGGCCTTGTCATTCATGTTCGTCGCTACCTTTGTGCAGAACAGTCAGGCCATCGAAATCCAAGAGGTTAAAAGCCCAGAAGGTATCACAGCCTGGTTGGTGGAAGACTATACTGTTCCGATCATCGCGCTGAACTTTGCGTTTGCAGGTGGTAATTCTCAGGATCCAGATGCCAAACTGGGTGTGACTAACCTCTTGAGCACCATGCTTGATGAAGGGGCTGGTGATCTGGATTCTCAGGCCTTTCAGGGACGCCTTGAAGATTTGACTATGAGTCTGTCCTTCAGTTCTGGCCGCGACTTCTTCTATGGGTCTTTCCAGAGCTTGCAGGCCAATAAAGATCACACCTTCGAGATGCTTCGTCTGGCTGTGAACGAGCCACGTTTTGATAATGATCCGCTTGAGCGGATGAAAGCACAGACGATCTCTGGCATTCGTCGCAGCCTAAAGCGCCCAGATGCTTTGGCTGGTCTGAATTTGTCCAAGACCATCTTCCCGGATCACCCTTATGGCCGCCCAAGCCGAGGAACAGAGAATACGGTTGCCAAGCTGACTTCTGATGATTTGAAAACACAGCGTGCAAAGATCTTTGCAAAAGGCTCTTTGAAGATTGGTGTTGTGGGAGCCATTAGTGCTGATGAGCTGGCCAGCGTTCTGGACAAAGTCTTTGCCGACTTGCCTGAAAACAGTGATCTGGTTGAAATCCCAAATGTGGAGCCTGTGACGGACAAGAGTGTTCACGTTGACTTTGAAAGCCCACAGACCTCCATTCAGTTTGCTCTGCCGGGTTATGAACGTCATGATCCGAAGTTCATGTCTGCCTTCGTGATGAACCACATTCTGGGTGGTGGATCATTCTCCTCATGGCTCTATGACGAAATCCGTGAACAACGTGGTCTGGCTTACTCCGTTGGCTCTTATCTGGTTCCTTACAAGCATGCAGCCCTGCTGATGGGCTCCACAGGTACGCGTCCGGATAAAGCTGGTGAAGCCATTGATATCATCAAGAAGCAGATGGTGCGTATGGCGCAGACTGGCCCTACTCCGGCAGAACTTGCAGAAGCGAAGTCTTATCTGACTGGCAATTACGCTCTCAACTTTGACAGCTCCAGCAGCATTGCCCGTCAGCTGACAGGCATTCAGACCCAAGAGCTGGGCATCAATTACATCGACAAGCGCAATGAGATGGTTGAAGCGGTGACACTGGAAGGTGTTCGTGAGGTTGCTCAGGACATGTTTGATGGCATTGAGCCAACCTTTATTACGGTTGGTAAACCGCTGAACTAACTCTTATCCAAAACATGAAAAACGAGCAGGCGAGTTGATGAAAATCAGCTCGCCTCTTTCTTTAGTGACCGCGGGTTTGGCGCGCCTTGCAGAACGTCTGCACGGACAGGACGTGGCGGTGAGAACAGGAAGCCCTGCGCACAGCGGATGTCCATTTCCAGAAGCTCCAGCACGGCGCCTTCGCTCTCCACGTGATCCACGATCAGCTCAATGCCATAGCGTTGCAGCAAACTACCAAAATCAGCCGGATGGATGTTGCTTTTGGCCAGATCATCTTCATGCAACAACAGGCGCGATGCATGTAGCTTTGCAAAGCGGAAGCCGCGATCAGCCAGAGTGCGGAAGTCCATACGCAGATCGGTGATGCGGTCTACAGAGAATCGGAACCCTAGCTCAGCCAGAGCAGCGAGGCTTTCGTACTCAATCGCGCTCATCACAGCCACATCAGCCTGCGAGAATTCGAAGATCAACAGATCTGAGTATGTGTCGTTGGCACGCACGAACTCCAGAAAGCCCGGGAAGAAGTTTTCATCCATGAGCGTGCTTGGAGACAGGTTACAGAACAAGCCTGCTTCTCTGTTGCGGGTTGCCAGACGTTTCAGGATCTGAAGGGACCGGAACAACAAAATGTTGTCGATCGCAGGCATTTGGCCGGTACGGTCCGCTTCCTGAAGAAACTCTATTGGCTCCAGCGTGTCGCCATTGGCTTTGCGCAGACGCGTCAGGGCTTCGTAATAGCGAACACGGCGCTGCGGTAATGTCACGATAGGCTGAAGGTAGAGGTCCACCCTACCCGCTTCGATGCTTGCGCGAATTTCTTCGGCAAGAGCAGCATTAGGATGGTGCATGCGCGGAGCTGCCGGGCGCTTCATCTCTGGTGCGCGCGTCTCAGCAAACGGTTCCTGCACCGCACCCATCGGTTGGCTTGCAGCCATTGGTTGGCCTGCTGCGCTCGCAAATGCAGCAGCTGCCTGACTGGCCAGATCAACAGATGGTTCTCTCACCGCGGCCTGCGGAGCGGCCAGGCGCTGAGCTGGTTGAGGCTGAAGCTGTGCTTGCTTGGTGCGCTGGTCCTCGATGGCAATGCCCTGATCTTCGATCCGGGTTTCCATGTCGGCCATGGCTTCGGCCATCTGCTTCACCAGAGAACCGATTACCTCCACTTCAGCAAACAGCGGGTCGATCTCTTCCCGTGTGCGACGCGGAATGTTGTGCTCGACGCCAGTGAGGCGGCCTTCGAGGTTTCCGACATCATCATCGATGACTGCAATCCGCTCTTCCAAGCGATTGACAGCGTCAGATACCGCAGATTTTTCCTGAGAGCGGGTCAACATGAAATGGATGAAGATCATGGTGCACATCGCCGTGAAGGCAACGGTGATGGCCTCGCCAACCGGACGCGCAAAAAGGTAGACCATCACAGTGCCACAAGAGGCCGCAATGGCTGAAATAGAAAACAAAATGGAAATGTTCGCCAAGCGCGTCATATCCTCAAGAGTACCTGTTGGTCCGAATCACAAAATACATACCTGAATTTTGCCGCATTTACTGAGGTCGTTCGAACCCTATACCCATTATATTTCTAGGGAAAACCCGTGTTGTCCCCGCAAGAATGACAATAGAGCTACATATATCATCAGCGCATACGATTTTCGTCACAATCCCGAGCTGAACTTCGGCGCGCGATTCTGGCGAACAACGATATTTATCGGGTAAGAAAGTTGCTCGAAGCGTTCTGCGTGAAAGAAATTAACTGCATAATGCAATCAACCTCGAAAACGAAAAGGGTTTGTTTACCCTGTTTGCACAAACTCAGGGTGTCGAATGATTTTCGACCTGATGTATTGATTTTTGAGGTTGCCTGCCAATGGGATCCCCCAAAGCTACCAATAGGTTTTTGAACGCCTGTGTCGTCGACACTAATCGTGCAGAGGCTCGTAAAACCAGTAGTGCTTTGTCGAAGCATGTTACCAGCGGACAACCTGCGCATGTTCTTGCGAGCAAAGAACATGCTGTCGCCTTCTTGCGACATACCCCAATCAATATCGTTATTGTCGATCTTGAATGCATCGGCGGAGAAGCCGAGCTTTCCGAGATTGTCGCTGCTGCGCCGCGCGCGGTTATGATTGCGGTCAGTGCCAAGGGGTCTGTGAGCCGGGCCATGAATGCCATGTGCAATGGCGCCCATGACTTTTTGACCAAACCCTACACAAGCGAAATGCTTTTGGAGAAACTTGAAGCACATCTGGGTGTCTTCAAGAGAGCGGCACCCTCACCTTCACTTTCAACCGCGACTGGCTCTGAGGCGATTGTCTCCAGCGACACGTCTGGAACAGCTGCTCAGTTTGAAGGGTTTGTTGGCGCTTCCAACCGCATGCAAAGCGTTTATGCGCAGATCAACCGGATGGCTACATCCAGCGCACCAGCCTTCATTACCGGAGAATCAGGTACAGGCAAGGAACTGTGTGCACAGGCGCTGCATGCCAGATCAGCACGCAAAGGCGGGCCTTTTGTCGCAATCAACTGTGGAGCGATTCCGGCCAATCTGATGGAGTCCGAGATCTTCGGTCATGCACGCGGCGCCTTTACCGGAGCAGATGAAGCCAGAGCTGGTGCAGCAGAGCTTGCCGATGGGGGAACTTTGTTCCTTGATGAGATCGGTGAAATGGAACTCTGCCTGCAGAGCAAGCTTTTGCGCTTCCTTCAGACTGGCTCCATTCAACGGGTTGGAGAGCATAAACCACGCTCGCTGGATCTGCGCGTTATCTGCGCAACCAACAGAGACCCGAAAACAGAGATCACTGCTGGTCGCTTCCGTGAAGACCTGTTCTATCGTCTCCACGTGCTGCCGATCCGTCTGCCCGCTCTTCGTGAGCGCCGCGAGGACATACCGTCCCTCGCTCAAACATTCCTGAAGAAGTATGCTGCAGAAGAAAATCGCAGATTTCAGCGTTTTTCGACCTACGCAGAGGCTCTTTTGTTGCAGCACAGCTGGCCGGGTAACGTGCGCGAACTGGAGAATGTCATTCGCCAGCTTGTGGTCATGAATGACGGTGATGAAGTCACTGAACTCATGCTCTCTCCTTTGCTGCGTGACCAGGCTGTTCCTGTTCTTTCTGAGATTGCCTTCAGCACAAGCGAACCGATGCCTTCCATGGGGCGATCAATCGAACCGCTGTGGTTTCAGGAAAAGCAGATTATCGAGACCACGCTTGAAACTTTTGACGGCAACATTGCCCTTGCAGCTGCCGCCTTGGAAATCAGCCCCTCGACCATCTACCGGAAGAAGCAATCCTGGGCTGAACGGGCCAGTGCCTGATCAAATGCGTGGTAATTGCTTAACCATCGCATGAGGAATGTCTTCGTGACGCATATCTAAGCTGCCTCAACAAATGAGGCCGTATTGTCTCCCTTAGATATAAGAGCTATACCACCGCCAAGAATCAGGTGAGTGCCGCAGATATTGTGTTCTGCTGGCTCTAGGGGGCTAACAATGCCATTTACAGTGAGAGGGATGTCAGCTTACGCAAAAGCTGCAGCCTGTTCTATTTTTGCGGTTGCTTTGTTGGGTAGCGCTGCATCTGCTGAAGACAAGAGTGCGCCGAGCGCTGGCTTTAAAGCTGTTCAGGACGCCTACACCATTGCCTGGCAGCAGCAGCCACTCGCTTTTACGGCAGCAAAATTCATCGCACTACCAGCTGAGAGTTATGGAGCTTACACGCCTCTGGAGACGGCAGAGTTCCAGAGCGGTGATCCATTGACCGTTTATGCTGAGCCTGTTGGCTTCTCTTACAAAGAGATGGGCAGCACATATGCGATTGATCTGAGCGTTGATTTTGAACTGCGCAACACCACTGGTCAGGTGCTTGCTTCTCAGGACGGGTTCACCGCCTTGCACTCCGCAAGCTTAAACCAAATCCGTGAATATCAAACATCTTTGAGTTTCAACCTTACAGGGCTGCAAGCTGGTGAGTATGTGCTGAAGGTACAGTTTAACGACGAGAACTCGGAAAAGTCCGGCAGCTTTGAGCTTCCGTTTTCCATGAAGGACGCGCCTCTTCAGAATTAAGACCTGAAAGCTTCCTGTTAAAGTTCAAAAGCTGGCTTTAATCTTAAAGCCGGCTTTTCTTTTGCGCTGATTCCGGAAATTCCCGTGCAGGCAGCACAGACAGTCCATTCGTCTAGGGTGAGTTGAGACTGTTCCCAAATTGCCCCCAATTTCTCGCAGTATTCCTATATTTTTTGCGCTCCAGAATATTTTTTTGCTGCTCTCTCCTTGACTATACCAGAGGGTGAAACTACATCATTTCACGGTTGTTAGCACTCTGCCTTTGGGAGTGCTAATCACTGTGGGCCCGCAAGGTTTCACCCACTCTCAAAGTTTTTAACCTTCGCGTCCGGGCGCTGCCTAAAAGGGGCGCTCGCGTATGAGAGGAAGAGCCAATTATGAAGTTTCGTCCGCTACACGACCGTGTTGTCGTTCGCCGCATTGAGTCTGAAGAAAAAACAGCTGGTGGCATCATCATCCCTGACACTGCAAAAGAAAAGCCACAGGAAGGCGAAGTTATCGCTGTTGGCGCTGGCGCACGTAAGGACAACGGTGAGCTGATCGCTATCGACGTTAAAGCCGGTGACCGCGTTCTGTTCGGCAAATGGTCCGGTACTGAAGTTAAGATCGACGGTGAAGACCTGCTGATCATGAAGGAATCCGACATCATGGGTATCCTGGCTTAATTCCAGGCCATTGTTGAGACCCTACGATCCCTTCTGTTATTCAAGAATTTAAGTGAGACAAAACCATGGCTGCTAAAGAAGTCAAATTCGGCTCCGATGCCCGCGACAAGATGCTTAAAGGCGTCGACATCCTTGCAAACGCTGTAAAAGTTACCCTCGGCCCTAAAGGTCGTAACGTTGTTCTGGATAAAGCATTCGGCGCACCACGCATCACCAAAGACGGTGTTTCTGTTGCGAAGGAAATCGAACTGGACGACAAGTTCGAAAACATGGGCGCACAGATGGTGCGTGAAGTTGCTTCCAAAACCAACGACATTGCTGGTGACGGTACAACAACTGCGACAGTTCTGGCGCAGGCTATCGTTAAAGAAGGTGCAAAGTTCGTTGCTGCTGGCATGAACCCAATGGACCTGAAGCGCGGCGTTGACATGGCAACTGCTGCTGCTGTTGCAGACCTGACCGCACGTTCCAAGTCTATCTCTTCTACTGACGAAGTTGCACAGGTTGGCACTATCTCTGCTAACGGCGACACTCAGATCGGTGAAGACATTGCTGAAGCAATGCAGCGCGTTGGCAACGAAGGTGTTATCACCGTTGAAGAAGCTAAGTCTCTTGAGACCGAGCTTGAAGTTGTTGAAGGTATGCAGTTCGACCGCGGTTACCTTTCTCCATACTTCGTCACCAACGCTGAAAAGATGATTGCTGACTTGGAAAAGCCACTTATTCTCCTTCACGAGAAAAAGCTTTCCAACCTGCAGCCAATGCTTCCAATCCTTGAAAGCGCTGTTCAGTCTTCCCGCCCACTCATCATCATCGCTGAAGATGTTGAAGGTGAAGCACTGGCAACTCTCGTAGTTAACAAACTGCGTGGTGGCCTGAAGATTGCTGCTGTAAAGGCTCCTGGCTTCGGCGACCGTCGTAAAGCAATGCTCGAAGACATCGCTATCCTGACTGGTGGTACCGTGATCTCTGACGATCTGGGCATCAAGCTGGAAAACGTAACCATCGACATGCTCGGCACTGCTGACAAGGTGAATATCACCAAGGAAACCACTACCATTGTTGATGGTGCTGGCGAAAAAGCTGACATCGAAGCACGCGTTTCCCAGATCAAAGCTCAGATTGAAGAAACTTCTTCTGACTACGATCGCGAGAAGCTGCAGGAACGTCTTGCTAAGCTTGCTGGTGGTGTTGCAGTTATCCGCGTTGGTGGTGCAACCGAAGTTGAAGTTAAAGAGAAAAAAGACCGCATCGACGATGCCCTGAACGCAACACGCGCTGCTGTTGAAGAAGGTATCGTACCAGGTGGTGGTTGTGCTCTTCTTCGTGCAAAAGCTGCTGTTGAGAAAGTATCTTCCGAGAACGTTGACATTGAAGCTGGTATCAAGATCGTTCTGCGCGCTCTTGAAGCTCCGCTTCGCCAGATCTCTGAAAACTCTGGTGTTGAAGGTTCTATCGTTGTTGGCAAAATCCAGGACAACATTGCGGATGAGACCTTCGGCTTCAATGCTCAGACCGAAGAATACGTCAACATGATTGAAGCTGGCATCATCGATCCAACTAAGGTTGTTCGTACTGCTCTTCAGGATGCTGCATCTGTAGCTGGTCTGCTGATCACTACTGAGGCAATGGTTGCTGAACTGCCTAAGAAAGACTCCGGCCCAGCAATGCCTCCAATGGACGGCGGCATGGGCGGCATGGGCGGCATGGGCTTCTAAGCCAAGCCAACCAACGCTTAAACGAATTAGGGCATCCTTCGGGGTGCCCTTTTTTGCATTGTCACAAACAGCTTCAGCTAGGAAATAACAACTCATGAGTGAACTAAAACAAAAGCATCATGATATTTGGCAAGCAGTCAAAGACCAGATGTCTGACACTAAACTTCCGATTAAACTGAGAAATAATGTTCCCGACGGAAGTTACTACGACATCAAGTTTGGCATACCGAACGCTTATCTAAGTCTCCATTATCTGGATCAAGAAAACTGCGCGAAAGTTATGATCAACTTTAGGAATGAGCGCGGCGAAGCCTACTTCAAAGAACTGCTACGCCAAAAAGAACATGTTGAGACCGAGATCGGCGCATCCCTTGATTGGGACCCTGCTGAACATGCTCGATATTGCAGCATAGTTTTATGGAAAAGAGATGTTGATCTTGGCACCAACACGACAATGCCTGAGCTTGCAGATTGGTATGTAACCTGGCTCGGAAACTTCCACATGGCATTCTTCCCTCTGCTCTCTGCAATTCCCAAATAGCAATCGAAATGAAAGCACCTTAAGTGGTGCTCTTATTTTTTTGCATTACGCTTCAACTTGTTCGACCTTTAAACACTCAACCTGATCTAACAATCTGCTTCAGCTGACAATCGAAAGAGTCTTATATGAAAAATCGCGTGGCTTTGGTTTTTGGTTCAACAGGCCTGATTGGTTCTGAGGTGGTTCGGCGGTTGCTTGCCAGTGAGGCGTATGGCGAAGTTCATGCTGTTGCTCGCAAAGAGCTGAGTATTGAGAATGAAAAGCTTCATGTGCAGCTGACCGATTTCAGCGATCTTTCCTCCCTTCAACTACCAACAAACGTGAGGGATGTGTTTTGCTGTCTGGGCACCACGCAGAAGAAAGCTGGCTCAAAAGAAGCATTTTACGCGATTGACTTCCAACTTGCCTTTGATCTGGCACGTGAGGCAGGTGCAGAGCAGTTTCTCATGGTTTCTTCGATTGGTGCTGCAGCGAGCAGTTCCAACTACTATCTGAAGGTCAAAGGGGAACTGGAGGAGGCGGTTCGTGGGTTGTCTTATCCTTGCACAAAAGTGTTCCGACCGTCTTTGTTGCTTGGTGAGCGTCAGGAACAACGCTTTGCGGAAGGACTAGCTGGATCGGTTCTGCCACACCTCTCGTTTCTCTTCCAAGGCCCTTTGCGGAAGTATCGTCCAATCGAGGGAACAGCAGTTGCACGTGCATTGGTTTCCGGGGCCCTTGAAGGTGGGAATGGATTTCGCGTTCTGGAAGGTGACGAGATTGCAAAGTTGGCCGGCTGAGCGAAAACTCTTACCCGCGCTCCTCACTCCACCCCATGCGAACCCTGTGTCAATGTCAACGGGGCCTCTCGGGGGTGCCTTTTTTTGCCTTGCAGAAAAGAACACATCGACCTAGTGCTGAATTAAGCGCGAAGTTTTACGTTTCAAACTGTTTCCAATACACGCACTAAGCAAGCTAATTTATGATCAATCATTATAAACCGAGTGAAATAATCTCGATCCCGCATATAAGCATTGCAAGAGCCATTTCAAATAATTGGTTCATTGCTCTCATGAACTTCTTTGGGTTCTATTGTCTCGCTCAATTTCCAGAAGTTTTTCAGTTGGACTTCGGGCGTATAAGTGAAGAAGCACCAAAAATAGCGATAGCCCTTCTAATACTAGCCGTGATTGATGCTCTCTTTCTTTACTTTAGCATCACCCGGATCATGCATAGAAGACAACCGTTTCTGCTCATCGACAACAGCCAAATTATTATAAACAGCCTAGTTTCTTCCAGACATAGAATTACTTTACCTATGGATGAGATTAAAAGAATCTGTTTTGGTAAGGTGAGCTTCGTTGCACAAGGCATTACCACAAGAAAAAACGCAGTCGGCATTGAAAAGAAACCCAGCGACAATTTCAAACTCACACCACTTGAAGAATACAACTTGAGTCAACATGGGTTTCATATTGTTATTTTAGAAGATAATCTTGAGTTTGACGCCAAGCGCTTAGCAGACCTTATAGCAGAACGTGCAAGTTTGCCTGTTTTACCTATTCTGGAAAAGTAGCAGAAAATCGCCTTTCGCCGTCAGAACTCACCACCTAATGCGCAATTTGAGTTATAAATCTTATCCCCCTCTCCCTAACACACTCCATACTAATCTCATGTCCACATACACGGGCAGCTGGCGGAGCGACCGTCAGTGTGGCGTGGGCTGGGCGGGGCTACCGGGAGAAATAACGCATCCTCCGGCGGGTCCGTTGAAACACCCCTTGAAAGTCTTTAGTGCAGGGACCAAGCGGAAGCTGGTCACCCGATGGGCGTCTACACTGGCAGCTGCAGCTGTCAGGGACAAGTCAAACTGTCCTTTACAGCAACTGCCCTGACTGTGAGACCTGAAACAAAGCCTTGTGTTTTGTGAGGGCTCATAGTGATGGGTAGGCACCTGCTCCCAATGCCTTTCGGTGGAGACCTTGTTTCATACAAAAACGCCCGGGCGAGGCGAGCAGCCAATGCCGAAGAAACTAATTTAACAGGTAGCGCAGGCACTGCCTGCTCGCCTTGCTCATCCCGCATCCTGGGAACCTAAGCTCCACCACTGCATGGGAATCCATGTGGTGCCATTGGTGTTTGCAGGCCCTATTCGCCAGCGACGGGCCCTTCAGCCGTCTTGCTACCACCTTTGTGGAACAACTCGTAGATATCCTCCAGAGAAACACCTTTGGTCTCTGGTGCGCGGCGGATGGCGTAGACGGTTCCGATGCAACAGCATATGGCGAAGAACAGGAAGATCTCGGTGATCGTGAAGAGCTGGTTCAATTTGGGGAAACCAAACACCACAAGGAATGTGAAGACCCAGTTGACGGTTACCGCCACGACCATTCCTTTGGCTCTCAGGTAATTTGGGAACACCTCTGACATATAGACCCATGGCAGCGGCCCCATGGAGAGGGAATAGGAGGTCACGTAGAGGCAAAGACCTGAGACAGAAAGAGCTGTCCCAATCCCGTCCCCCATGAGAAATCCTCCCACGATCAGGAATTGAGAGAGTGCGCAGGCTGGCAGTCCGTAGACCATCAGGGGTCTGCGGCCAACGCGGTCAATGAGGAGCAAGCTGGCAGCTGCGGCGAGAGCGAGGGCTGCACCAAGACCGACCGTTGCAGACAGGCGGCTGGCTTCCTCGGAAAAGCCCAGGTCGCCGAAAAGTTCTGGCGCATAGAGTATGACCGCATTGATGCCGCTGAGCTGCTGGAACAGGAAGGTGAAGACGCAGAAACTGGTGATAGGCCGGTTTCGTGGATTGATGAGGTCCAGCCATCCCCCCTTTTGGTCTGCCACTTCGGCGAGGTCTTCCTCAATCCGCTTCACATTGCCTTTGACCCACGCCACAGATCGGGTTGGCTCAATCTTTTCAAAGACGGCCTCTGCCTCTGCCGAGCGCTTTGCCATAACAAGCCAGCGCGGGCTTTCGGGGGCACTCCAGATTCCAAAGAGCAGAAACGCTGCAGGGATTGCGGAAAGGAGGAACATGAACTGCCAGCGATTGATGGCTTCTGCGCTGTAGCCGAGATCAAGTGTGATCAGATTGGAGAGGTAGCCAATCAAGACACCAAAGGAGATCATAAACTGGAACGCGCCAAGCATACGGCCTCTGATCTTGCGCGGTGCAATTTCGGAGACATATTGGGGGCCCGCCATTGAGGACAGGCCAATCCCCATTCCGATGAGAGAACGGGCAAATGTGAGGATGAAAAGGTCTTGTGCAACACTGGATAAAACAGCCCCGGTGATAAAGAACAGGGCTGCAATGATGACCGTTGATCGTCTGCCAAATTTATCGCTGAGATAAGCGCTCAGGTAGGCTCCGATCAAACCGCCGATGGACAAGGAAGCGACCAGAAGCCCTCCCCAATACGCAGAGAATTCAAACTCTGCTTTGATGGGCTCATAAGCGCCGGCGATGACGCCTTCGTTGTAGCCATAGAGCAAACCACAAAGTACGGCGATACATGCCAGGAGGATAATCATGCGCAATCCCTTTAAAGACCAAGGGAAAGTATAGGCGGAGGTCTCTAACCATCCGGAGGACACACAGCCCTGAATTGTGTGGTTTATCGCAAGACCCCAATAATGTTTGATCATATGCAGGAAAGACAACATGGATCGTTTCAGTGTCTCCATGGTGATCCGGTGGCTTAAAGTCGCACCTGTTGGGAATTATAGCATTGAGCTTTTCGCGGCCTTTGTCTTCAATTAAGCTTCCCGTCGCATGATCAACGCAAGACCTTCCCAAGCGCTTCAACCTTTGCCAACCAGGACTTACCATGATTGTTCTTCAGGATTTCCCCGCAGCTCGTTTTGATGAGTTTCAGATTATTTCCGTCTCTGAATACGCTCAGGACCTGATGGATAATCGCAGAATGGAGGAACAGGCCGCACTGAAGAAAGCCGAGGAAGGCTTGTCAAAGGCCTTTCCAGAGGGGAAGAGCAACGAACACAATAAGCTACTGAGCATCGTCAACAAGACGAAGGCTGGCGAAGTGGAAGTTGGTTTTCTCTGGTACTCCCTTCAGGACGATGCGTCTGCCTTCATCATGGATTTTCTGGTTTACTCAGAGCACCGTGGCAAGGGGTATGCCTCCAAAGCTCTTGAGGCGTTGAAGGCGACGTTCAAGAAAGATGGCCTGACGCGGATTGGACTGCGTGTTGCCCCCGACAATCACGGTGCCATACGCACCTATTACAAGGCTGGTTTTAACGTAACAGGCTGGAATATGTCCTGCGAGGTTTGAAGCGCGAACCATGCTCTCGCTGATTGACATTTTGTTGAAGTGACTTCATTTCCGTTGTGGGCTGGTGGCTGCTAGGGTTTTGGAAATTCCAATGCATGACCTGATTTAAGGATCTGAGATGATTGCACGCAAAGCTGCAAAAGCCCTTGCCGTTCTTCCCTTGCTTTATGCTGTGAGCCAGCCTGCACAGGCTGCTGAGACGGAAACCGCTATTTTTGCTGGTGGTTGCTTCTGGTGTATCGAGTCCGACTTTGACAAGATCGAGGGCGTCCTTGAGACCACATCTGGTTACACGGGTGGCCGCAGTGCAAACCCGACCTACAAGCAGGTTTCTGCTGGTGGCACAGGTCACATTGAAGCGTTGGAAGTGAAGTTTGATCCGGCCAAGGTGTCATATGAAGAGCTGCTGACAGCCTTCTGGCATTCCGTTGATCCAACTGATGCCGGTGGTCAGTTTTGTGATCGTGGTGAGAGCTATCAGACAACCATCTTTGCGACCTCTCCTGCGCAGCTGAAGGCTGCAAAAGCCTCCAAGAAAGCGCTTGGAAAGTCAGGTGAAGTGAACCGCCCGATTGTAACACCGATCCGCACTGCAGCTCCGTTCTATGATGCTGAAGATTATCATCAGAACTACTATGAGAAGAACCCGATCCGCTACAAGTTCTACCGCTATCGCTGTGGTCGTGATCAGCGCGTCAAGCAGGTCTGGGGTCCAAATGCTTACAAAGGTATCCCCGGCGAGCACTAAGGGCTTAGTATAGAACTCAAGAAGACCAGAGGCACTGCTCTGGTCTTTTACTTTTAGGGGTGTTGTCGCAGGTCAGAGGAGATCCCTAGTCTTCGTAGTACATGCGATAGATCCCTCCGGCAGAGTCATCGGAGATCAACAAAGACCCGTCGCCAAGCTCGACCACGTCTACCGGACGGCCCAGATAATCGCCGCTGGCATCAATCCAGCCTGTTGCGACAATACTTGGGGCGCCAGCTTCTTCTTTCTCGTTGATGGGCACAAACACCACACGTGCGCCAATTGGCACTGAGCGGTCCCATGAGCCGTGCTGCGCGATGAAGACGCCGCTCTTGTATTCTTCAGGGAACATATCGCCCTGATAGAATGTCATGCCCAAACTTGCGGCATGGGCGTCCAGCTCAACTTCCGGGTTCACAACGCCACTTGGAACAGGCTCATCGATGTAATGCGGGGTCCGGACCGTTCCACCGCCATACCATGGGAAGCCGTAGTTCTTGCCCGGCTCGGTGCCTTTGTTCAGCTCTTCAGGAGGGATGTCATCTCCCATGCCGTCCACCTGATTGTCGGTAAACCAGAGATTGCCGGAGTTTGGATGAAACTCCAAGCCCACAGAGTTTCTGATCCCTGTCGCGTAGACCTGACGGTCCATACCATCTGCCGTGATGGAGATAATGCCGCCGATGCCGAGGCTGTCATAGAGTTTCAGCTTCATCTTGGGCGGAACGTTGTAAGGCTGGCCAAGAGAGATGTAGATGCGGTCATCCGGACCCTGATCACACACACGGGAGGAGTGATTGTAGCTTTCTTCAGAGGGAGGGATAAGCATACCCTTGCCGACCAGCACCTTCACCGCTAGCTTGCCCTGCTCTTTGTTTTCCAATGCATTCGGAAAACTCAGAACGCGGTTTTGCTCTGCAAGGACCAATGAGCCATCTTTTGTGAAGCACACACCATTAGGGATGATGAAGGACTGATCTGGAGCGAACTGGCGAACTTCTGCAGCTTTCTTGCCCTCTTCATCCGGAGTAACGACCCAGACTCTGTCCGTAGTCGTCCCTACAAAGACAGTTTTACCATCAGCTGCGACTGCCATATGGCGGGCGTCAGGAACGGCAGCGTAAGGTTCGATATGGAAGCCTTTGGGCATGACCACAACTTCAGTGTTGCGAGCCAGAGTTTTCTGCTCTTCAGAGACCTGCTCCACAAACTCCGTTTTGACACCATCGACCATTTTGGTGGTCGTTGCTGCCAGAGATGTGGTTAGCAGCAAGGCGTAGGCGCACCCTGTCAGGACTCCAAAGAGAACGGGCTTTGTGGTGCACATCGTTTTTTCCTTCCTGAAGGGCCTAGAAATTTGACTGAGAAAATTGATCGGAATATTTGGAATGCTCTGCCTTTTTGAGCTGCCACTATGCGCTCATTCAAAGTCTGAGGAGAATACTCAGATATGACGGGAATTCGGTTTATAGAACCACAAAAATTGAAGATATTCACTTAGCGGAAGTTGCGTTTTGTGGTGCTAGAATACGACATGACGTAAATTTGAAAGTGTGGACAAAGAACAAAGGAAAGGTGCCCACTTGCAATTGCCTCATTTTCGTGCCAAATCCTACGCATCATCAAGAGAAGGGCTGGCGCCCTCGCCAACCTGCCTAACCGGGCAAGGTGGTCTCCGCCAAAAGGGATGTGGTTTCGAAGTGAGGACGCTGTCTTCATCATTCGTAACAACCAAGCGGTAGTTTCAATGGATTTTGCGCCAGTCCTCCTCGGGAAACCGATGGAGGATTTAATGTTTGATATTGCTGGTCAGCCACAGTCTGCATGGCAATCGTATGTATCTGAATATGTGCCTCAATCTTTGAGGGAAGCCGTCGCACACCTTGCCGACGAGTTTACTGCTGCCTATTTGCTGGATTGTCTGATTCTGGAAAAAGGGCTGCGCAGTCGGCTGCTCTCCAACTCAACACGACAGCCAAACACGCCGCTGACCACTGACGAACGCTCTGACCGGTTTGCTATGTTGCTTCGCCTTTGGGCAGAAGGATGCCATACGGTTGTTGATGAGCGTCTATTTGCAGATACTGCACGCCGTCGTCCTGAAGAACTGGAAGCATTACGCGAGTACTTCAGGCAAAACGCATTGCGCTCGAGAAAGAAATTCCCGAGCTAGGTAAGCTGCACTACAATACAAACTGATTTTTAAGCTGCGCGGCTGCCGAATTTTGCAGGGGGCGTAGCAAACGGGTCTGCGAACATTGCAAGCCACAGGCTCTGTGCGATGCGCTGTGCAGTTGCCAGAAGAAGCGGTGCTGCTTCTGGCGAGAAAATCCCGTAGACCTCATCTTCAAACAGGTCCATCCACTCATGGAAGTTCTCAGTGGTGACACCTTGAATTCTAGCATGAGCCGGAACTGGTTTGCCCTTGTACGACCCAGTTTTTAGCAGAACTGATGCCCAAAAGTGCTTCATCTTGTGCAGATGCGGCCCCCAATCCTCCCCCATCTCCCTTAGGAAAATGGGACCAAGCGTTTCATGCTGGCGGATCTTGCCATAAAAACTCTCAACCAGATGATTGATCTGGGCAGGTGTTATGGAAGGATCAAGCGGTGTCCGTTCACGCGCTGACATAACGGGAATTTTTGATGACACAGCTTGTTTCCTATTCCTGATCCGCGATCCGCTTAAGCTTTGTTGTACTTAGCACGTTGCTCTTCAGAGATCACAATCGGCTTGCCGTTATCGTCAACAGCAACAAAGGTGAACTGAGCATTCGTAACCTTCTCACGATAGCCAAAGCGGTGACGCAAAGCCCAAGCCTCGATGGCAAGCGTTACAGAAGTTCTGCCAACACGGAGCACATTGGAGTAGACACACATTACATCGCCCACTTTAACTGGGCGGATAAAGGTCATGCTGTCGATAGCAACAGTCACAACGCGCTCCATGGCGCACTGGCTTGCTGCAATACCGGCGGCAATATCCATTTGAGAGACGACCCAACCGCCGAAGATATCGCCAGAAGCATTGGTGTCTGCCGGCATCGCCATTGTGCGCGTGGTCAGCTCCCCAATCGGCTGCTCTTCTTCGACAGCGTCTCTTGTATCATTCATAGTTCTAAAGCTCCGTAGATCCATCAAGCGAAATGCTATGCATGGCGAAGCTCAACTACTCAAGCAGGGATCATCGCCATATGGAAGCAATCAACAACCTGGGTCGCACATTTCTTGGTGTTGGCCCGAGCGGTTTCAGCAACGCATTCATCTACTGCATTCTCGAATAATTTCAACCAGCTGGCAATATCATCGCTGCATACCTGCTTTGCAGCACCGCGATACTTGCCAAGAGGACGGCCAGAATAGCTTCTGTCTTTCATGAGAGCGGAGCACCAGAAACGCACGGCCTGAGCTTCGTAATCCTCCCAATCGCACTTCATGCTATTCTGGTAGACCGATGCCAGCTCGCCATTATGGCGGAGCTTTTCTGAATGTCTGGCAACCAAAGCACGCACTTGAGAATGCGTCAGGTCAGGATGGATTGGTGTGCACTCGTCCTGTGGGCGAATGTGAAAATGCTGATAGGTCATCTCGATGTTTCAGGAGCCTTGTTGGGACAAGGCCCATGCCCTTTTTGTTAGTTCGGGTCACTTTTACTCAAATACCGAGTTTAAAGCTCTGCGGCAGCTCGTAGCACCTCTGGCTTTTCGAGGCAGTAATATCCAGAGAGGCGGCTGATAACGCCTTCTCTCTTCCAGACATTGAGTACGCGGCTGACGTTCTCACGGGCACCACCAGCCATATTGGCGATTTCAGCCTGAGAGATCTTATAGTGAACGAGGATTTTGCTGCTATCGACTTTTTTGCCAAATGTTTCAGAGAGTTGCAGCAGTGTCTGCGCAACGCGTCCATTGAGTGGCAAGAAGGACCGTGCGGCGAGAGCATCGTTTGAACGACGCAGACGCGTGGCTACGATCTGCAGCATGTGACGGTAAACAGCGGGGTTCTCATCAGCATAACGATAAAATGCAGCTTTGGAGATAAATGCAAGCTGGCTCGGCTTAAGTGCCGTTACGGTAGCAGATCGTTCACTGCCATCAAGCAAAGCAATTTCACCTACCAGAGAACCTTGCCCGAGAACTGCGAGCAACTGCTCACTGCCATCCAGTGAGACGACGGAGACTTTCATGCTGCCTTCGATGATTGCGTAACAACCATTGCCCGGATCTCCGGCCTTGAAGAGAACTGCGCCGGATTTCAATGACATAGGCTGAGCTATCTCAGAGAGACCGTGTGCGTGTTCCTCAGCCAAACCCGACAGTGAAAAGCTGTTTTGAAGGAGTTCTTTGAACTTTGTCATCTTGCCACAAGATCCTGACGCGCCGTAGATTCAGTTTTTTAGTTTAAGCTGCATCAATATAATTGATGATTTTAATTAGGTCTATCATGCGGCCATTTTGTGACCGGAGTCACAGAGATATTCTTTAGTTTTAGGCAAATTAGGGGTGTTCATAAATACCCCAACGTTTATGGCAAATTCAAAAGGAACGATCTCTTCAACCGCAGGAAGAGATCGTTCTTAGAACAAGAAGATATCTTTTTCCATCAAAAGAAACGGAAATTCCTCACTTATCAGGAACTTCAGCTGGTTCTCACGAGATGAGCTCTGGCGCACGTTTTTCTTTTTGACGGGTTGGGCCTGCTCTTCAGGATAGGATGGCCGACATAGGACCATCGCCGAATCCTGCGCCTCATTGATTCCGTGCCAGAAGAAATCTCGCAGATCCGTGTCCTCATCTGCCATTGGCAGATCTGGACCTGAGAATATAGTTTCTAATCCGGCTTTGGTTGCGCGCTTGGAAATGGAATTGCTCGATCGACTAACACCAGCAGGCAATACCAGTGCAGGCTCTCGTCCTGTCATCATGCTAAGCACCGTGATGAGCGCTGAATGCACAGCAGGATGCTTTGCGAGGTTTCCCTGAATGGCAACAAAGGCTGGCGGACGAGCATAGACTTCTTCGAACAGATCCACCTGAGCGGCGATCTCAGCGGCGATCGCCTCTTCCGGCAGCATCTTCATCGGGCTGCGCATTGCGTACCACCACGGCGCGGGGAACGTCTCTCCGAATACCGTCCGACCAAAATCAGTGAGTGGTCCGGCGGGTTTTGTCAGTGTGACTGTCAGGCCGACCATGGTTTCATGTTCGGCCCAGGCAACCACGTCACGAAGCTGGTAGAACTCCCTCGACCACATCTTGCCAGTGACAACACAGCCTACGGCAGAAAGCCGACCTGCGATGATAAGATCGCAGATCGCTCGGTCAACACCGTAGCTTTGCCCAAATTCGAGACTCGTCAAGAGGATGCGCTTCATCGCGCGGATCTCCCAATCCAAAAGGTTCAGGAGTACATTTAACAAAGCCTGCAAATTTAACGCAACGGAATCTCAGCTGTTTCAGTTGGATTTCAGGGGCTGTTTGGGGTCTGATAATCGGTAGACCCGTACATTTTCAATAGCTGTTTTTCCGAATAATCCCTTATTCTCTCGGGGGATGGTCTTTAGCAGCTCAACCTGATTGAAGTTGGCTTTCAGCTTTTGAGAGCGGTCTCTTCTTTCCTCGGTGACGTACAGCATGTCACTATTTTCGGGATTTTGGAGATTATCGGGAATCATTGCATAGCGCATTCGCTCAGGAATCCCATAGACTTTGAGGTCTGTCTTCTTGAGCGCATTCGACATTTGGCCCGTCAAACCATAGCTGGTTGTGCCAATCCAATTGATGTCATTCGCGTCTGCCAACTCGGTCAATTCATCGCCAATGTCTTGCCAGCCGCGCATCTGGTGCGTTGGATCTTTGCGGCCCAAAGATGTGTTGAGCGGAGTGTAGGCGTGGATATAAACCAAGCCAGCTACAACGACACCCAGACCGACCGCAGTCGGGGCAAGCACTTTGAACCAGCGGCCAACATTAGCAGGCGGATAAGCTGCTGCAATACCAGCGAACAGGGCCATCGTCGGGTACATCGGAGCTGGCCAGTTGCCCTGAACACGCGAATGGAGTGAATGGAAAGTCAGATAGACCAGGAACGGCAGGACAGTCAAAACCAGCAGGCTGGCCGTATTGTCTTGCCTTATCATTTTGCGAATGACGCGCCATGCACCAACCATCGCAATAATGAAGACGAGTGGGTTCAGTAGGCCTGCGACGGCGCCGATGAACTCGCCTATGTATTTAACGGAATACCCTTCTGGTACAGAACGCCCAAACTGCTTTACGAAAGAAATCCACTCATGCTGTGAGTTCCAGTAGAGTACAGGAGAGAAGATCGCGATTGCCAGCGCACCGCCGAGCCACAACTGCCAGGATAGGAAGTATCTACGGTTCTCCGGCACCCACACCAGCCAGAGAATAATCCCTACCCCCAAGAACAGCACGGAGTATTTTGAAAGAAGGCCTAATCCCGCGAAGATGCCAGCCAGAATCCACCAGTTCGCATTTTTGGATACCGTCAGCTCTGCCATGGCCCACAAAGCCAGGCCCCAGAAGAAAACAGAGGGAGCATCAGGTGTTGCTAACAAAGAGCCGACACCAATCAGCAAACTTGCGTTGAAGAACAGGACTGTCCAGCCAGCGACATGGGCGTCATATAGAATTTTTGCAGTTCGCCAGAGCGCGAGGGAACCAATTGCAGCAGACAGGATACTGATGAAGCGAACGCCAAGAGCCGTGTCACCGAACAAGGATTGACCAAGCCAGATCCAATAAGCGACCATTGGCGGGTGGTCGTAATAACCCAATGCAGGATACAGCCCCCACAAACGATAGTAGGCTTCATCCTCAACCAGATCGACATTCATACCAGTTGCCAGCCGTGCCAAAGACAGCACGGCTACAATCAGGATCAGATTGGTCGGGCGCAACCAAAAGCTCAGCGGCTTTCCTGCGGGATTGTCCTGCATTTAAATGCTTTCCTCAAAGTGCTTTAACTTTGGTTTTCTGCGTTTCTTCTTCTGAAAAGCGGCTCTCACTATTCGAAGAAACGCTTTAGCCTTTGCGCCATGTCAGAGCGTTGGAAACGACGTAGTTCCAAACCGCGCCCATAACGGCACCAGCAGCACCAGCAAACCACCAGATTGGTTTGTTCGTGTAGATCAACTCTGCCACACCAACATTTGCCAAAATACCAAAGCTACAGATCACATAGAATGTGAGCAGACCTTTGACCCATGCAAGCCCTGTCAAACGACGGTCGCGATAGGTCAGGCGGTTGTTGAGGAAAAAGTTCGAGGACATGGCCACAAAGGTCGCAACCAACTGAGAGAGGCCAAATGGCATGCCGAAGGCGGCAAGGAAGATCTTCAGTGCGATAAGGTGAACGACGACACCTGTTCCACCGACCATGGAGTACATAAGAAAACGGACTGAAATCTTATCATCGAAGATTTTGGAAACCAGCAGACCGAGGTAATCCATGGTCACCAGTGTATCTAACTTACTTTCACCATGCTGACGCTCACGAAAAACGAAAGGTAGTTCTTTCACACGCAGAGCGCCTTTTCCGCTGGCGACAATATCGAGCATGATTTTGAAGCCTTGAGAAGACAAACGCGGAGCCAGCTCAACAAACCTGTCACGACGCAGCATAAAGAAACCGCTCATTGGATCGGATAGTTCTACTTTAAGGAACTTACGTGCCAGATTGTTGGCAAGGTTGGAGCCCCATGCACGGATTGAAGAAAGACCTGTCCCAACATCTCCACCTTCCACATGGCGGGAAGCAACGCATATGTCGTAGCTTTCAGAACGAAGTGCTTCGAGCATCTTGGGCAACAGGCTCTCATCGTGCTGAAGGTCAGCATCCATCACAGCTACAAATTTGGAGCTGGAGGCCAGCATGCCTTCAATGCATGCGCCGGACAAACCACGACGACCAATACGCTGAACAATGCGAACACGAGGGTCTTGCTGCGCAATGTCAGCAGTGACTTTAGAGGTTCCATCTGGAGAATTATCATCAACAACAATAACTTCCCAAGCTACACCAGCGAGCGCTTTATCCAGCAGCTCAACCACGATGGGAACGTTTTTGCTTTCGTTATAAGTCGGCAATACAACAGTTAACTCTGCCGGACCTGTAACGCGACCTTCGGATTTGCTGATTTCAGTTGGTTCGTAGTTGGTGTTTGACACCATGATTTCTCCAGTGTGCAGACCTTCCTTTGCATGCGTAAGGGAATGGTCCTTCCATTTTTTTGGGGCGACCTTAGCTTCTCTTGACGCTATTGCAAGTATTGATTGGGAAATTTGCGCCGGATTGCACCCGCTTCGCGCCTTGCCCTCCCCTGCTCAATGGGCTAGGAGACAGACAACAGCATGCTTCCCTTGGTGCGTTCTGGGGACTTATTGCGGGAAGCGTTTGCAACAACCCTTTTATTTCATGGATGAGACGGCCTCATGGCAAAAAAGAAAAGTGCCAAGCTCAAAGCTCGTTTACCGCGTGGATTTGTAGATCGCGGTCCAGCTGAACTGCAGGCGATGGAGCAGATGCTCTCCGTTATCAAGCAGACTTATGAGCTTTACGGCTTTGAGCCCGTGGAAACTCCAATGTTCGAGTACACTGATGCGCTTGGCAAGTTCTTGCCAGATCAGGACCGTCCGAACGCTGGTGTGTTTTCGCTACAAGATGATGACGAGCAATGGATGAGCCTGCGGTACGATCTGACCGCGCCCCTCGCCCGTCATGTGGCCGAGAATTTCGAAAGCCTGCCAAAGCCTTACCGCAGCTACCGCGCTGGTTATGTATTCCGGAATGAGAAGCCAGGACCGGGTCGTTTCCGCCAGTTCATGCAGTTTGATGCGGATACGATTGGTGCGCCTTCTGTCCCTGCTGATGCTGAAATCTGCATGATGGCGTCCGACACGATGGAGCGCCTCGGCATTGCTCGTGGTGACTACGTGATCCGCGTGAACAACCGCAAGGTTTTGGACGGTGTGATGGAAGTGATCGGCCTTTCCGGTGACGAACACGCTGATACCCGTCTGACCGTTCTACGCGCTGTCGATAAACTGGATCGTCTTGGTGTTGAAGGCGTTAAGCTGCTTTTGGGTGAAGGCCGTAAAGATGCTTCCGGCGACTTTACCAAGGGTGCTGGACTTGGTGAAGCTGAAGCGGAAAAGGTTCTTGCCTTTGTGGAAGCTGGTGGTGAGACCACCGACCAGACCATTGAGAACCTTCGTGGTTTGATCGCAGACAGCAAAACTGGTGCGGAAGGCGTTGAAGAACTGGCAACCATGGGCAAGCTGTTTGATGCAGCAGGCTACACTGATGGCCGTGTTCTGATTGATCCATCCGTTGTGCGCGGTCTGGAATACTACACCGGCCCTGTTTATGAAGCTGAGCTGACCTTTGAAGTGAAAGACGATAAAGGCCGCCCTGTGCGCTTTGGCTCTGTTGGTGGTGGCGGCCGTTACGACGGCCTCGTTTCCCGCTTCATGAGCCAGCCTGTGCCTTCTACCGGCTTCTCTGTTGGTGTTTCCCGTCTGATGTCAGCACTCACTATGCTCGGCAAGCTTGGGCAGGAAGAAGTTGCAGGCCCAGTGGTTGTATGTGTGATGGACAAGGACGTTGACTCCCTTGCACATTACCAAGCCATGGTTCAGGAGCTTCGCACTGCTGGTATCCGCTCAGAAATGTATCAGGGCAACCCAAAGCAGTTTGGCAAGCAGCTTCAGTACGCTGACCGCCGCAACTCACCTTGTGCCATCATTCAAGGCTCGCAAGAGCGTGAAGAAGGCGAAATTCAAATCAAAGATCTCATTGAAGGCAAACGCCTTTCTGCCGAGATTGAAGATAACAAAACCTGGCGTGAGAGCCGTCCTGCACAGTTTGCTGTGAAACGGGATGATCTTGTTGCAGAAGTGAAAAAGCTTCTGGCCGCACAGGAAGACGATCGCAAAAACCAAAGCGAGAACTAATATGACATTGGGGGATAACCGCAGCGTGGCTTTGAGCCAGCTTTTTCGGGATGCAGGTTATGAAGAGGCAACCCCGCCAATCTTACAGCCAGCCGATATCTTTTTAGATCTGGCTGGTGAAGATCTCCGGCGGCGCCTTTTCCTGACGACAGGAGAAGATGGACAAGAGCTTTGCTTGCGTCCAGATTTTACTATTCCGATTGCCCGACATTATCTGGAAACAGGTATCGCGGGTCGTACTGCGGCATTCTCCTATGTTGGGCAAGTTTTCCGACATCGACCTGGGCAACTGGGTGAAACCATGCAGGCCGGTGTTGAATCCATTGGCCGCGAGGATGAAGAACAAGCTGATGCGGATATGCTGGCGCTTGCTCTAGAGACTGCTGATAAGCTTGGCTTGTCCTCCCCTCGCATTCGAGTGGGTGATGAAGGCCTGTTTACAGCTGTTCTGCAAGCTCTTGAGATTCCAAAGGTTTGGCAGCGTCGTCTGCGTGATGTGTTTGGTGAGCGTGACCGGCTGGATCAGGTTATCACCCGAATGAGTGGTGTTGAGGCCAAACCAGATGCGAAGCTGGGCTTTCTTGCTGCTCTTGAGGGTCGGGACCCAGAAGCAGCTGTGGCTGTTGTTGAAGATGTGCTTTCACTTGCGGGCATTTCTGCTGTTGGTGGACGTACAGCTCACGAAATTGCTGAGCGCTTCATGGAGCAAGCCGCCCTTTCTGCTGGATCAGGCGTGGACAAGGATGTGATCTCGCGATTGAGTGAGTATCTCAACGTGTCTGGTCCTCCACCTGCGAAAGCGGTTGAGACCTTGCATGGGTTCGCCAAAGAGACCGGGCTTAATCTGGATGCTTCCATTGAGCGTTTGGCGAAGCGTACCGACCTGATGGCAGCGCGTGGTATTGATATTTCAAAGCTGGAGTACTCCGGTGATTTTGGTCGCCGTCTCGATTACTACACCGACTTTGTCTTTGAAATTCATCATGAATCCAGTGAGCATCTTGGACAAGTGATCGGTGGTGGTCGCTACAACAAGCTGGTGGAACGTCTTGGTGCGCCAAGTACTGTTCCTGCTGTTGGCTTTACAATCTGGCTGGACCGCGCTTTTGAGGGAGCAAGCTGATGAGCTCTAATCTTATTCTTGCGATACCGTCCAAAGGCCGCCTTCAGGAAATGACCCATGCATTCTTTGCGCGTGCCGGTTTGAAGGTGAAGCGTCCGGGTGGTGATCGCAATTACCGTGGAACCTTAAAGGGCGTGGACGGCGTTGAAATCGCGTTCCTTTCTGCCTCTGAGATCGCGCGTGAGATTGCGGCTGGTACTGTTCACTTCGGTATCACCGGAACGGATCTAGTCAACGAGAACATCGACCGCCCCGAGGAGAAGACGCATATCATCACCGCTCTTGGCTTTGGCCATGCGGACGTTGTGATTGCGGTTCCAACGGCGTGGATTGATGTGTCCACTATGTCCGATCTTGCTGACGTTGCTTCAGATTTTCGGGCGCGGCATGGTCGTCGCCTGCGCATTGCGACTAAGTATGTGAACTATACTCGGCAGTTCTTTGCAGAAAAAGGCATTGCGGATTACCGCATTGTTGAGAGTGCTGGCGCGACTGAAGGTGCACCTGCTGCTGGTTCTGCTGAGTTGGTGGTGGACATCACCTCGACTGGTTCTACGCTGAAAGCCAACAATCTGAAGATCCCTGAGGATGGTGTGATCGCCAGGTCTCAGGCACACCTGGTGGCGTCCAGAACAGCCAACTGGAATGAGAGTGCTTTGCAGGCCGCCCGCTTGATGCTGGACCGGATCACGGCGCAGGATAACGCTCACAATTTCAAAGAGATGCGTACTGTTGTCGCAAATCCTGCAGGTGTACTGGAGAAGGTTGCTGCTCTTGGCTGTGTTGCCCCGTTTGGCATTGAAGGTTCTTCTTTAGTCCTGCATTGCCCTGCTGCCAGAGTGCCTGAATGTGCAGACATGCTGCGCGAAGAAGGAGCACAAATGGTGACTGTGACGCCGCTGGAGTATGTGTTCCACACAGCAAACCCGTTGTTTGAGCCTCTGGCACAAAAAGTCGCAGGCTAAGACTAAAACCACTGAGAAAAATTTTTGAACGCACCTCTACTCGGGGTGCGTTTTTTATTGCGTTGATTTGCGTTACTTGTGAGATTTCTGCGCGTTTATGTATCTATGACATACCTGCAGTAACTTCAAAATACTTATCCATCTAATTTATGTAAATTTAGCGATTTCTCTGAGTCACCTAGACACAACCTTGAAGTGTATTTATTATATGTGCTCAATGCATATATTAAAATATTTATGAAATTCGAGGAAAACAGATGACTGCAGATAAAATGCCTCTTGAAGGCGATAACAGCTACGGTTTCAAGCGTGGAATAGGCATCGACTATTTTGGAGGAGCGCCTGGAATCACTACCATTCGTTTTGATGGTGACCTCACACTAAGCGATTTCAAAATCCGCCTCGAAGGTGGCGATCTGGTATTCTATCTGATCGACCCGGCTAACCCGAACCAGCCGCTTAATGAGATTGCTGACGTTTTTTACTTTGATAATTGGATTGCTGGTGATCACGGCATCGAACGATTTGAATTTGCTGATGGGACGGTTTTCTCCAACCTGACGGTTTCAAGCAGTGGTTATGTCAAGTACTACGGCACAGATGGAAACGATATCTTTAATGGCACGTCTGCTGGCGAAGAAATCTATGGCAGTGCCGGTGCTGATATAATTGACGGTGGCGGCGGTAACAATGTCATCCGGTACAGCAATTCCACAGAAGGCGTATCTGTGAATCTGGACACAGGAGCAATGTCTGGTGGTGACGCGGAAGGCGATCAGCTTTCGAACATCAAAACAGTTTTCGGATCAAATCATGATGACGTGATTATTGGCGATGACAGCAATAACGGTCTCTATGCTCTTGACGGTGACGATCATCTGGAAGGCGGAGCTGGCGATGATTGGCTCAACGCTTATGGCTCTGGAGACAATTATCTCGATGGAGGCACAGGCAACGATACAGTTCGCTATCGCTGGTCCAAGTCCGCTGTCACAGTAAATCTCGTTGATCAGACAAAGAATGAAGGTGATGCGGACGGAGATACCCTTGTCTCCATTGAAAACGTTATGGGCAGCAACAGTTACGATGACCACATCACAGGCGATGCCGATAATAACAAACTTTGGGGTTACGGTGGCAATGACACCCTGGACGGTGGCGACGGTAATGACACTCTGCTCGGTGGCAAGGGCAATGATATCCTCAAAGCCGGTAACGGAATTGATATCCTTGAAGGCGGAGCCGGAGACGATGAGTTCCATTATGGTGAAGGCGTCACCACCTTCTGCTATGACCTTGGTGATGGCAACGACACCATTCATGTCAACCACGATGTAGATTCTTCCTACAATGACAAAATCGTCTTTGGCCCAGGCATCTCCCCTGATGAGATCACGGTAACTCGCCAGGGAGAAGGCACAGATAAATATGGCACCGAACGCAATGATCTTGACCTCCTGCTGACATTCAAAGATGGCGGCAGCATACTTATAAAAGATGCATTCTTTTTGGGGGCTAATCCCCTCACTTTTGGCGAGTTCCACTTTTCAGACGGCACTGTCTGGAACTGGGAGAGCTTCAACAAATGCGTTTCGAAAAGGCAAGTGATGGAGAAGATATTCTTGATGGTACTCTGAGTGATGACACCATCAATGGCCTTGGCGGCGATGATGACATTGATGGTCTTGCTGGAGATGACCATATAATTGGCGGTGAAGGCAACGATAAGCTTCAAGGTGGAGAAGGTGATGATCTCGTTGAAGGCGGTGATGGCAACGATGAACTTTTCGGCCGAATAGGCAGCGATATTCTTGATGGAGGAGCTGGGAACGATGTAATCGTCAGTGCGAGCGGTGACGGGAATGTAGTCCTCGGTGGTAGCGGTGATGATACTATACAAGTTATGTGGGGAACTGCCGATGTAACTGGTGGCACTGGTGACGACACAGTTTCCTTTTCAGGAACAGACCTTACTGTCCGCTACAACCTGGGTGACGGCAATGACGTCATTGCACCGATCAGAGCTAGTGATTTTAAGGGCAATCACAAGCTGATACTTGGCGAAGATATCTCTCCCGATGAAGTCACAGTTTCACATCCAGTTGGCTCTACAACACAGGTGCTGCTCACTTTCAAGGACGGTGGAACACTCCGGATTGGAAATGCTTTTGACCAGACAACCAACCGCTTTTCCTTTGGTGAAATTGAGTTCTCTAATGGCACTGTTTGGAACTGGGAAGCTATCAACGAGAAGCTTGCAGACAGTACTGGCGAAGGTGAGCCTGCTACCCGACTTACATTTCCAGACAGCGTCGACAACTTCTCTACCAATGCCTTAAACGACCATATCATTCACGCTGGTGGAGGTGATGATAGCATTGAAACTGGCGCAGGTGACGACAGTCTCTACGGGCAAGCTGGCAATGACACATTGAAAGGTAGAACTGGCAATGACCTGCTAGACGGTGGTGATGGTGACGATACCCTCATTGGCGGTGCCGGCAATGACATCCTGAAAGCAGGGAATGGAAATGATACGCTAGAAGGCGGCACCGGTGATGATGAGTTCTATTATGGTAATGGTATCACCACCTTCCGATATGACCTTGGCGATGGCAACGACATCATTCATGTCAATCATTCAGAGGATGCGACGATAAACAATGAAAAAGTTGTATTTGGTGCTGGTATCTCACCCAACGAAATCACTGTAACACAAGTGGGCGAAGGCATAGACCAACAAGGATATCTTCGTGACGACCTTGATCTGCTTCTAACGTTTAAAGATGGCGGCACGTTGCTCATCAAAAACGCCTTTTACATTTATCCTACCGCGTACACGTTCAGTGAATTTCATTTCGCAGATGGCACGGTCTGGAACTGGGAAGACATCAATCGGTTCTGCTTTGAAAATGCAAGTGGTGACGATGACGTGCTCGCGGGTACTTTGGGTGATGACGTTATTTATGGCTTTGGCGGCGATGACAGGATCGAAGGTCTCTTGGGAAATGATCACCTCATAGGTGGCGAAGGAAACGACACTCTCAAAGACAACGACGGAGATAATCACCTTGAAGGAGGTGCTGGCAACGACAGGCTCACTGCAGTTCAAGGCAACAATATTCTTGATGGCGGAGAAGGCGACGACACCATCAACAGCGGGACTGAAGGAGAAAATCAGGTTATTGGAGGAGATGGCAACGATACTATACATGCCTACCACGGCACTTCGATTGTTGCAGGAGGAGCCGGTGATGATACTACATGGGTCTATCGCGACACTGCAATAATAACAGGTGGAGCAGACAACGACACAACCTATGTGACACGGGGTGCTGAAGTCACCATCCATTACAACTTGGGCGATGGCGATGATTTAGTAGAGTTTTGGGAGCCTGAAGATTTTAAAGACAAAAATAACAAAATAATTTTGGGTCCTGACGTCTTGCCTGATGAAGTCACGGTTGCAAGAACATCATCTAATCCGAACAACATCATACTCACCTTTAAAGACGGCGGAACTCTGCTCCTCAGCGGAGTGATGGACCCTCACAGCTTGCGGTTCATCCTTGGAGAGATTGAGTTTGCTGATGGCACTGTGTGGACCTGGGAGAACATCAACCAGAAGCTGCTTGAGAATGTGAGTGACGGGGACGACCTCTTAGGTGGTACCACTGGTGATGATGTGATCAGGGGACTCGGCGGGAATGACACCATTTATGGCGAAGACGGTGATGACCACCTGATTGGCGGAGAGGGAAATGATATCCTCAAAGGCGGAGATGGTGATGATTTGCTTGAGGCAGGTTTTGGAGGCGATGATATCCTTGATGGTGGGAATGGCAATGACACTCTCCATGCCGGTACGCCGCATGCAATTCAGCTGCTAGGCGGCAGTGGAAACGACACCCTCTATGTCTTCCATGGCGCATCTCACATTGAAGGTGGAAAGGACGATGATATCCTTCACTACTACGGTGGCGATATCACAGTTCACTATGGTCTTGGGGATGGTCACGATATTATTCATGCAAATGGCAAGGCAGGTCGTCCATCCAATAAACTTATCTTTAACGCAGCCATCACTCCTGACGAAGTTCTCGTGAGTGGTTCACTTGAGTTTACCTTTGCAGACGGTGGTACGTTACGTCTGGATGATGGCTTCTTCCCTTCAGGTAAAAAGATGTTATTCAACGAAGTTCACTTTTCCGATGGAACGGTCTGGACCTGGGAAGACATCAATCAAAAGCTCATCGACAGCGCAGCAGCTCACGCCTTTGATCATGGAGCCAGAGCTGGGAATGATACGATAACGGGTACTGTTGACGGTGACATTATCAAGAGCCTTGCAGGTGATGATGTTGTCGACGGTGGGAACGGCAGAGACTTCATCTTTGGCGGCGATGGAAATGACACCATCAAAGGAGGAGATGGAAGTGACGTCCTGAGTGGTGATGCAGGAAATGACCACATTTACGGTGAAGCGGGCGACGACAAGCTGCACGGCGGTGATGGTGACGACCAGATGTTTGGTGGAGACGGGAACGACGAACTCTATGGAGGTAACGGCAATGATCACTTGTATGGTGGAGACGGGGACGATCTACTAGGCGGCGGCACAGGTGATAACATTCTTGAAGGAGGAAATGGTGATGATGTCATGTCCGGTAGTACACTAGGAAACAACACACTCCTTGGAGGTAATGGAAACGATAGTTTCTACAGCCTGGCTACTCCTACAAGCGACGTCATTACAACTATTGAAGGTGGAAGTGGCAACGATACTCTTCATTACTCTGGTGGTGAAGTTGTGTTCCATTATGGCTTGGGTGACGGGAAAGACATCATCCATACCAAGCACTTATGGACTGCAGAAAGCAAGATCGTATTTGGTGAAGGAATCACTCCAGATGATGTCAGCATTGAACGCTCCGCTGGAAACAGTAGCTCTTCTGACCTTCAGTATCACTTCAAAGACGGAGGTTCGCTACTGATTGTGGACGCATTCTCATCAACAGTAGGCCGACTGGCCTTTGGTGAGATTCAGTTCGCAGACGGTACTGTCTGGAACTGGGAAGACATCCACGAAAAGCTTCTGAAAAATGCAAGTGATAATGCCGACATCCTTTGGGGCACGAATGGTGATGACGTCATCAACGGCTTTGGCGGAGATGATGTTATTGTTGCCGTAAACGGAGATAATCAGATTTCTGGAGGTGCTGGAGACGATACAATTACCTGCGGCGATCACCGTGATACAATCATTTTTGGCGAGAGCTTTGGCAATGATACAATCATCGATTTTCATGCAAACCAAGGTTTCATCGACACTATACAATTCTCAGATGGTGTATTTGAGACCTTCGAGGATGTGATATCCGCAGCTCGCGAGGAAGGCTCTGATACGATCATTCAACTTGATGAAAACAACTCAATCACTCTGCAGTTTGTCGAGGTTTCTGATTTACATGCTGATGATTTTAGTTTTGTCTCTTAACTTTTGCGTATAGCACTAACTTCGAAGCCTCGGCACTACTGTGCCGGGGCTTTTTCGTAACCACATACTGAAAGTTATGACGAAAACCTCTCCAGCCGTTTTGAATAAACTTTACATCCTAAACTGCGATGCACCTTGTAAAAGAAACTTATCTGTAAGTTATTGTGGATTTTAATATTTCTTCGAATCAACAAGACCGAGCATTTGTATTTCTTACCTCACTTTGGGTCAGCCACACGCAATCATGAGCTGCATAAATATTACGTGCAATCTGCACAATTATAAAAATTTATAAAACTCGAGGATTGTGGCCATGAATATCCAACTCGGAAGTGGCAATGAGAACTATACTACTACTAGTTCTGAAGACCACCTTGTTTTAGCCGGTGCAGGCAACGACACTATTATAACTGCTGCAGGCGATGATCGGCTCTACGGAGAAGCTGGGAATGACAGCCTAAGTGGTGGAGAAGGTGATGATTACCTGGATGGTGGCACTGGGGATGACATTTTGTCTGGTGGTGCCGGGCACAATGCTTACTTCTTCGACAGAGGCTATGACAAAGACGTTATTACCGACACTTCGGGTGATGATACCGTTCAGTTTGGCTCAGATATTACATTGGATCATATTAGAGTTGTCGCAGGCGGTTCTGAAAATCAGGACCTCTTAATCTACCTCATTGATCCAGAAAATCCGGATAAACCGCTCGATGAGATTACCGATATTCTAACAATCCGAAACGGAGCGCTCGATACCTCTCCATCAATGCAGTTTAAGTTTGCGGATGGCACGACCCTCTCTAACATCGCACTTAAAGAAGATGGACGTGCGAAACATTATGGCACTGCCGGAGATGATAATTTCATCGGTAGTACTGGCAGAGATGAAATTTATGGCAGTGCTGGTGCGGACACAATTGATGGTAAAGAGGGCCATAATATTGTGAACTACCTTCTTTCAACTGAAGGTGTGTCAGTGAACCTCGATACAGGCGTGATGACTGGTGGTTTCGCTGAAGGTGATCAACTTACCAATATTGATGCCATTATTGGTAGTTGGTATGACGATGTTCTCATCGGTGATGACAATGACAACTATTTATTTGCTCAAGCCGGTAACGACCATCTGGAAGGCGGTGCAGGAGACGATGAGCTGAATGCGTATGCCGATGGTTCCGACTATCTCGATGGTGGTGAAGGCAATGATACTGTCCGTTACCGTTGGTCCAGCTCTGCTGTCACAGTGGATCTGACAGATCAGTCCAACAACACAGGTGATGCTGCTGGAGATGTTTATGTCTCTATCGAAAACATTATGGGCACTGACAAGCATAGCGACCACTTAACTGGTGATGCTAATGC
This sequence comes from Pseudovibrio sp. WM33, assembly GCF_001623165.1. Classification (NCBI taxonomy): domain Bacteria; kingdom Pseudomonadati; phylum Pseudomonadota; class Alphaproteobacteria; order Hyphomicrobiales; family Stappiaceae; genus Pseudovibrio; species Pseudovibrio sp. WM33. The sequence goes on along the minus strand of NZ_LMCK01000025.1, from coordinate 15,177 downwards.
CAACAAGATCCATGGATACGGTGGCGATGACACCATCTTCGCTGGAGCTGGTGATGATACCGTTATCGCAGGTGATGGTAATGATGTGGTTGAAGGTGGTGCTGGGGACGATGCATTCTTCTTCAGATCAGACTTCGGCAACGACATCATTACAGACTTCACTGCTGGTGCCGGTTCTGAGGATGTGATCCAGTTCGCTGCTACATTCGATAGCGTTGCAGATGTCCTTGCTGCGGCAAGTGATGTTGGTGCGGATACTGTTATCTATGTGAATGATGACACTTCAATCACCCTGCAGAATATTTCTGTAGCTGATCTCCATGCTGATGATTTTGCATTCGTTTAAGTGGTGGTGAATTAGACTAATATGAGGCCTCGGCGTGTATTCGCCGGGGCTTTTTTATATTTCGCCCTGCTGATCTAACGTTTGACAATAGCGGATGAGTGACAGGACGCTTGGTTCTGCTTTGATGGGGTGTGTTGCCCTTGTGGGCGTTGATTATTTTCAATAGCTTCATGCTGATTGAAAGCAGGGTGACTTGAAGGACGCGGTGTGGGCAACGAGCAGGAAATAGCGAAGACGCTGGGGGTACGCAGTGATCTTCTTGTGGAACGGAGCGTTAGTGAGGTTGAGGTTCATCCAGACCGGATCATTTTGCGCATACCGGAAGAGCCTCATTACTGGGCTGGCAACATGGTGTTCTTCCGGGGTGACAAGGTTGAACCAGAAAAGCAAATTGCGCAGTTTCGTCAGGACCTTCCAAAGGCTGCACACACAATGTTCGGTTGGGATACGCCTGACATGACGATTGGGGCTGCACATACGCCTTTATCTGATCTTGGATACAAGTTGGAACAAATCGATGTGCTAAGCCTGACCGGGCCTTTGAACCGTGCTCCGGTGCCTGATGGGATCGATATCCGTCCTGTTCAGACTGATGAAGACTGGGAGCAAGTCATCGCGCTCCAAATCGACACTGCTGTTGATCAGGACTATGACCGAGACAGTTTCGGGAACTACGCGCGGAGACGCTTTGAGAGCCGTCGCCGCCAGGTTAAAGCAGGATTGGCGAACTGGTTTGGCGCTTTTGATGGGGATCTCTTGGTTGCAGATCTGGGAATCTATACCGATGCAGCGGTTTCGCGTTTTCAGGAAGTTGAGACACGGCCCAGCCATCGCAAGCGCGGCATATGCGCGGCTCTCGTTACCGCTGGTGTCGACTGGGCTAAGGCGCAGGCACCTGCTACCATACCTGTCTTACAAGCTCACAGTGACGGCCCGGCAGGCCGGATCTATCGGCGTTGTGGCTTTGAGCATCGCGAAACGCTTGTTCTTGCGATCCTTCCACCCCAAGGCACCTTTGAGCGTCCGGCTGACACTGCATAGCAATCGTACGAGGTGACTGGTGCATTAAGCCCCCTCACCTCGTCATCCATTTCAGCAGAACTTCTACTAGCTCTTCACAGGGCGCACCAAAGCCTCGCGTTTGGCCTCAACGATGTCCCGGCAACAGCAGCCTTCGAGGTGATCATTGACCATGCCCATAGCTTGCATGAAGGCGTAGACGGTGGTTGGGCCGACGAAGGACCATCCGCGTTTTTTGAGATCTTTGGAAATGGCCGTGGAGATTTCGGTTTTGCCGAGTGTCTTCAGGTTGGCGTAATCACAGGTCTCAGGGCGTTGATCCGGGGCTGGTTCCCACTTCCAGAAGTAAGCTGCGAGTGAGCCGAACTCCTCACGCATTTCCAGTGCCCGATTGGCGTTGTTGATGGTGGAATTGATCTTGCCGCGGTGACGGATGATGCCGGCATCCTGAACAAGGCGCTCGATGTCATTTTGTGTGAACTTTGCGACCTTCTCAAAATCAAAACCTGCAAAGCCAGCGCGGAAGTTCTCACGCTTTCGCAGGATAGTGATCCAGGACAGGCCGGACTGGAAACCTTCGAGACAGATCTTTTCAAAAAGGCGGATGTCGTTGGTGACCGGATGCCCCCACTCATCGTCATGATAGGCCTGATAGAACGGATCTCCGCCATGCCACCAGCAGCGGTCTTTGCCATCTTCTCCGCGGATCAGTCCTTCAGCAATCGGTGTTGAGTTCTGGTCCATTGCCTTGCCCTTCTTGGTCAATTGTCTTTGCAGGTTCTTGTTGGGCGACCATCAGTCACCCTCACTAACCCGCTCAAAATGTTTATGTTATGTTCTCTTATAAAGCATTGGCTTGCCAAAATAGCAAGCCATCTGCATATCACTTTTCGGAAAGATCAATCGAACAAAGCGTCAATGTCATCCTGTGTCACGGTACCAGCTTCCACATCCAAAGCCGGACCGTGAAGCAGTGCGGAATCATCGCCCTCTTTATCAGAGGCAATACGATCACTGATCTCCTTGAAGCTTTCAATACCGCCCCAGATCTCAATCATACGGATGATGCGCTCTTCGACGAATGACAAGGTGTTCACTACCTTGCTGATGCGCTGGCCAGTCAAATCCTGGAAGTTACAGGCTTCAAAGATCGACACCACCTGCTCATGAATGTCAGTGACAAGGCCTTCATGCTCACTTGGGACCATTGGCATGACGGTTGCCGCGCTCTGGTCGATGACTTCAGCTGCGGTCAGGATTTGTTCAGTCGCCCCTTCGGTGCCGGATACAATCGCGCCCAGCTCCAATGTCACGCGGCCACGCTCGTCATTGTCTACGCTTGCCTTGTTGTGAAGAGCAGCAATTTCATTCTTGGTCTCAGCGATTGCCTGATAAATCGCATCCAGCTCACCCTTGAGCTTTGCGGCCTCGCCGATTTCCTCACGCAGTTCTTCTGCGACGCGTCGGGACAGTTCTTGTGGGTCAGTTGCTGGAGATCCTACCAACTCTTTCAAGCTGGCAATTTCTTCCATGATCTGCTGGTGACGCAACTCTTCACCATTGTCCTGAATCGGAGTGCTTACTTCGGTGCGTTTGCTACGCACTCCGAACTGAGCCTCTGCACGAAAGGTTTTTCTTACAACTGACATCCCAACCCCGAACTCATGAAGCTAATACGCTTCCTAATGAGGACCACACCGTCGCTACTCCTGTCCGGCGATGCACCCTCTTTTGTTTTCCGCCCTTTCTTCGCAAACTGGCACAGGCTTACGAAGACAGGCTCTCAATTACAGGTTTTAAATAGCAATCCCGGTCACAAGACGCGTCCATGCACCCATAAGTAAGATGGGCACGATTCGCACTCCTGCACGCCGGTCACTACTCACATACTTCTTAGAGTGTTAATTATTACCTTAGATTTATCACCATTGATTTTTAAGGATAAATTCGACGATTGGCCGCATAACCCAGTAACAATTGGTTAACCTTAGTTTGAACTAGCATTAATTACATTGATAATTTTAACGATTATTAGAACTGCAACTCCTAGTTTTCCCGAGGACATCGGGTCATTGGCAAGGTCCAGAGGAGTGTGGAATGTTTGGAGCAACGGCAAAAAGCAAAGCAAACTGGTTTGTTACTTTGTTCGGCGTGGGTAGCTTAGTTTGTGCGTTTGGTACTGCTGCGCAAGCAGAGTACAAGCCGCGCGCCTCTGCACCTCCACTTGTCCTTAGCCCTGATCTTGCAAATCCGTGGGTTGTGCAAATCCCGCGATCCCAAGCCAAGGCTGTCCAGAACCTTCGTGGATCTGCAAAGCAAGCAAGACGGTCGCGTACGACATCAAAGCGGTACGATCGCCGTGTTCCCAAACAATTCTTGCCGACGACAGTGAGCTACAACACCTCGTATTCACCCGGATCTGTCGTGATCGATACGACATCACGATATCTTTACCTGGTGCAAAGCAATGGCAAGGCCCGCCGTTATGGCGTGGGCGTTGGCCGTCCAGGTTTTGAATGGGCTGGCGTTCACAAAGTTACCCGTAAGCGTGAGTGGCCAGACTGGCGGCCACCTTCAGAGATGCTGAAACGGCAACCAAGCCTTCCCCGTTACATGCCAGGCGGACCGCGTAACCCATTGGGCGCGCGTGCACTTTATCTGGGCTCAACGCTTTACCGTATTCATGGCTCGAATGAACCATGGACGATTGGCCAAGCAGTTTCTTCCGGCTGCATTCGTATGAGAAACGAAGATGTGGCGGAGCTGTATAATATGGTTCCGGTTGGCGCAAAGGTCTATGTGCGCTAGACATGCACGTTTGTTGCAATCCTGGGTACAGGAACCTATGATAATGTAACAACTTCAAGTTGCTTGCCGTACCCCAGTTAACGGCAAAGCATCAAAAAATAAAGGTCTGTCTTTAAACAGACTTATTATGTGAATGTGCCGTTGCTGACCATCTGATTGAGGGACTTTTCCCCCAGGCCACATCTGTGTGTTTTGGGAGTGCCGCGTATGTGTACCAAGAAGAATGGACTAGTCATCAGCAAGGACGAAGTGGTCGCAACTCTTTCCAGTATTTTGTCCAGCCCCAACTTCAGGCGAAGCCCGAAACTAACTGCCCTCCTGACATTTCTCGTCGAGCGTAAACTCTCCAAACAGGAAGAAGACCTCAAAGAGCAAGTTATTGGACAGAGGGTCTTCAATTTATCTGAGGGATTTAATCCGCGTGAAAACCCAATTGTGCGGGTCAACATCTCGCGCTTGCGGTCTCTTCTGCGGGGTTACAACGACGCACACCCTGATGCCCATCACATGCAGATCCGGTTGCCGGACATGGGCTATGTACCTGTTTTTGAGTGTCTACGACCAGTTGTTGACGGAGTTGATGAAGAGAGCAACACCTCTCCTTCACAACACACGAGCGAGGAACGCTCACCCATTGAGCTGCTGAATGAGCCTTTGAACTCTGAAGACATCACCCAAATCCGTGGTGTTCTGGAGGATTGCCTGAAAGACCAGGGACCATCACTCAATCGGTATACACTTGCAGCCATCCTGCTTGGCTGTTTCGCCAGTATGCTGAGCCTGTTGCTACTCGCTCACGAGACTGGTTTGGTTTTTGCTGGAGATTGGCATACCCAAGTCGTCGCGGTTACGCCCGGCGCAGTTGAAGTGGTTCAACTCCCCCCTCAATTAGCCAAGGAGCTTCGCCAGTTAGAAGGTGAAATTGGCGGGAAAGTCAGTTGCAGGATCCACTCTGAAGACCACATCCACGTCGAGTAGAGGAGCTCGCCCCTCCTCAACCTTTCATTAGTTGCTTGCAAGTTGTTGCGGTTTTGGACCACCGTAGGCCCAATCCAGAAGCTCGATGCTATGGATGACCGGGATTTGGGTGCCGCTGGAGATTTGGGTGATGCAGCCGATGTTGCCGGTGGCGACGAGGTCTGGCTGGGTAGCTTCCAGATTGCTTACTTTGCGGTCTCGCAGAGCAGTGGCAATTTTGGGCTGCATGATGTTGTAGGTACCAGCCGACCCACAGCAAAGGTGACCTTCCAGAGGTTCTTTGACTGTGAAGCCAGCATTTTGTAGCAGCTTCTTCGGTTGCCAGGTGATCTTCTGGCCATGTTGCATGGAGCAGGCAGAGTGGTAGGCGATGGTCAGCTCTTCGTGCGGCTGTGCTTCGCCCAAATCCTGTTCAATCAGAAACTCAACGATATCCTTCGACATCTGCGAGATTTGTTGAGCTTTCGCGGCGTATTGCGGGTCATCGCGCAACATGAAGCCATAGTCTTTGATGGTGGTACCACAGCCAGACGCGGTGATGATAACAGAATCGAGCCCCTCATCTTCCATCTCTCTCATCCATGCATCAATGTTGGCTTTGGCCTGTTCGTTAGAGGCTTCTTCCTTGCCCATATGATGAACGAGCGCACCACAACAGCCCTCGCCTTTCGGGAAGACCACTTCATAGCCGATGCGGGTAAGTAAGCGGGTAGCTGCATCATTGATCGACGGGGCAAGGACGCTTTGTGCGCAACCTTTCAGGATGGCGACACGGCCTCTCTTCTGCACTTTCGGCGCAATGGTTTCCTGTCCTGCAAACTGGGAGGGCATTGCAGATTTGGTCGGAGCCAGCGCCAGAAGGGTACCCAGCTTTGCAAGCGTGCCGCCGCATTTCTTCATGAGCCCAGCAAGTGGGCGACCATAGAAGGCGGCTGCGATGGCAAGACGGAAACGGCCCGGTTTGGGAAGAATGGCCTGTAGCACTGCTCTGAGCAGCCGGTCTTGCAACGGACGCTTGTAGGTGCGTTCGATATGGATGCGAGCGTGATCCACCAGATGCATGTAGTTCACACCCGAAGGGCATGTGGTCATGCAAGACAAGCAGGACAGGCAGCGGTCGATATGCTTGACCGTTTTGGCATCTGCAGGGCGGTCGTTTTCCAGCATCTCTTTGATGAGATAGATGCGACCACGTGGACTGTCCAGCTCATCTCCCAGCAGCGCGAAGGTCGGGCACCTTGCGGTACAAAACCCGCAGTGCACACATTTGCGCAGGATCTGTTCGGAGACTGCTGTCGCGCTATCTTTGAGTTGTTCTGGTGTAAAGTTGGTTTGCATGACCTAGATCCCCGCGTACATTCGGCCCGGATTGAGGATTCCGTGTGGATCAAACTGTGCTTTTAGACGTTTTGAAAGACCCATTAACGTCTCTGCTTGCGGCTGGAAGACATCAACACTGGCACGGAGTTCAACACTCCCTCTCAGGAGCGTTGCGTGTCCACCTCCGTTTTCCGTGATGATCCGGCGCAGAGGAACATCATGAGGTCCTTCACCTTCCATTTCTACCCAGACAAGACCACCAGCCCAATCCATCATCCATCTGATCGCAAATCGTTTTTCCAGCTCAGCAATCACTTGTTGGCCTGCAGTCGGGGAGACCGAAAGCTTCCAGAGCGGCTTGTCACTTCCGGCAAACGGAATGAGGTCACGCAGATCACCCCAAGTTTTGCGGGAGGCCTGCCCTTCAATGAGCTCCTGCGATGGAAAGCGTTTCAGGATGCTACGAAGCTTATCCAAACGATATTCGATGGAAACGGGAATGCCTTCCAGTCTGAGTAAGGTGATGGAATGTTCTTGTGAAAGCGGGCAGAAGCCTTTGGGCAGATGAGCTGCGGAAGAAACCTCTGCTGAAGAACCCATGGCTTCTGACATGGCACTGGATGCTTCTTGCGAGGTCAGGCCTAGCAATACGAAGGTGCATTCTTTGGCTGCTCGTGGGAGGACTTTGATGGAGAAGCTTGTGGCAACGGCGAGAGTGCCCCATGAGGAGCAGAAGCCGCGTGACAGATCATAACCGGTCACGTTTTTCACTACGCGCCCACCTGCCTTGAAGATCTCACCACGCCCAGAAACAGCTTCCAGACCAAGCACATGGTCGCGCGCCGCACCGGCTTTGAGGCGACGTGGGCCAGACAGGTTTGTTGCCAAAACACCGCCGATGGTGCCTGCCTGAACTGGCACTCCCAAAACAGCACTGAGATCTGCCGGTTCAAAGGGGAGTTCCTGATTATGCTCCTTCAAGAGGGTCTGAACGTCCGTCAGTGACGTGCCCGCCTTGACCGTGAGCACCAGTTCTGCCGGTTCATAGTCGATCACGCCAGCAATGCCGTCTACGCGCAGCGTATGCGCGGACTGCACTGCCCTGCCCCAGTTGCGTTTGGAGCCACTGCCGATCACTTCCAGCGGAGTTCGCTCGGCGGCGGCCCATTTGACGACCGCCTCCAACTCCTCAGCTGTTGTTGGGTGGAAACCCTCTCCCATGGTTTCGTCCTGTTCTCTTGTCTTAGGATCACGCTCTAGAAGCGTGGAATATCCGGGAATGGCAACTGGCCTTGATGTACGTGCATGAAGCCAAGCTCCGCACAGCGATGCAGGACCGGGAACATCTTGCCCGGATTGAGAAGCTGCTTCTCATCAAACGCGCACTTCACGCGTTGCTGCTGTTTCAGGTCATCCTCAGAGTACATTTCCGGCATGAGATCGCGTTTCTCAATCCCGACGCCATGTTCTCCTGTGAGGACACCGCCCACTTTTACGCAGAGGCGCAGGATATCTGCGCCAAAGGCTTCTGCTGCTGCCAGCTCGCCGGGAATATTAGCGTCATAAAGAATGAGTGGATGCAAGTTTCCATCACCTGCGTGGAACACGTTAGCGACGCGTAACCCGTGTTTTTCGCTCAGCTCCTGCATCTCTTGCAGGACTTGTGGCAGAGCTGCGCGTGGGATGGTGCCGTCCATGCACAAATAATCCGGCGAGATGCGACCGACCGCCGGGAACGCAGCCTTACGCCCTGCCCAGAATGTATTGCGCTCCTCTTCTGACTGAGAGACGTGCAGGTAAGATGAGCCATTCTTTTCTGCGATTGCACTGACGCGCTTGAGCAGATCGTCAACCTCAGCCTCAGGTCCATCCAGTTCCACGATCATGAGGGCGTCAACATCCAGCGGATATCCTGCATGTACGAAGTCCTCGGCAGCATCAATGGCGAGCTTGTCCATAAGCTCCATGCCACCGGGAATAATGCCCGCTCCGATGATTTCAGCAACACATTTGCCTGCTTCTTCCGAGCTTGGGAAGCCGATGAGTGCAGCGCGTGCTGTTTCCGGTTTTTGTAAAACGCGGACAGTGACTTCAGTGACAATGGCAAGCAATCCTTCGGACCCTGTAAGCAGGGCCAGCAAGTCGTAGGCCTCAGAATCCAGATGTTTGCCGCCGAGGCGGATCACCTCTCCAGTGATGAGAACGATTTCCAGCCCCAACAGGTTGTTGGTGGTCAAACCGTATTTGAGGGAGTGCACGCCGCCGGAGTTTTCTGCGATGTTACCGCCAATGGAACAGGCGATTTGAGAAGACGGATCAGGAGCATAATAGAAGCCATCCTGCTGAACAGCCGTCGTAATCCCCAGGTTGGTTACACCCGGCTGGGTCACAACTGCCCGGTTTTCCAGATCTATTTCCAAAATCCGGTTAAATTTCATCATGGACAGCAAAACGCCGTCTTCCAACGGCAATGCACCGCCAGACAGGGAAGTCCCGGCACCACGAGGCACCACTTTTACATCATTGTCATAGCAGTACTTGAGCACTCTCGAGACCTGATCCACGGTCTCAGGCAAGACCACCACAAGCGGCAGTTGGCGGTATGCCGTCAAGGCATCCGTCTCATAGGGACGCATCTCGATTTCATCGCAGATAACACCTTCTCCACGCACGATTTTTTGCAAATCAGCGACGATTTTGGAGCGCTTTTTTAGTGTTTCCTGTGACGGTTTTGGCATCGCGATCGCTGCCATCAGGCCTCCCTCCTGAGTTGTGATTTGAAACTATATTTCCAAGCCACCAACCCAACCGTACTTACTGAATACAATAGCTGAGACTCTCATAATTTTTGCAAAGATAAAAGCCGCATTAAGTCTATTGTCGCCCACAAAACAACGGCTTCAGTTTTTGGTGAGTTTGACTCAAAGCAAGTTATTTTCAGTCGTTTATGCTTATGATCAATTCCGTCCGCGACAATATGCCGTAACAATATATACGAAGGTAACGTCGAATCTGTGGGAACTACCCCATGAGTTAGACTATGTTGTTCTCTATTCGCGGTTATCTCTTAGGATATAGTGGGAAGGATAAAATATGAAGCAGTTTGGCGTCGTTGCAGCGCTTGCATTGCTGTTGAGTTCTGGTGCGGCCTTCGCTGAAGGCGATATTGCTAAGGGCGCAAAAGTTTTCAAAAAATGTAAGGCTTGTCATGCTGTTGGTGAAAAAGCCAAGAACAAGGTAGGACCTAAACTCAATGGCATCATCGATGCTGGTTGGGGTGAAGTCGAAGGCTACAAGTATTCCAAGCCTCTTCTGGCAGGTAAAGAAGAAGGTAAAGCTTGGGACGCAGCTACCCTGGACGCATACCTTACAAAACCGAAGAAAGTTATCCCGAAAGGTAAGATGGCTTTCGCTGGTCTTAAGAAAGAAACTCAGCGTCAGGACGTTATTGCGTACCTCGCTCAGTTCAATAAAGACGGCTCCAAGAAATAATTGGATTCCAGAGATTCTAAAGATCGGGGGTCGCAGTTCTGCGGCCCTTTTTTATTGGCGTACGCTCATACCTCTGCCTTACGCACCATCTTGTTTGCAAGGATTGGGATGCCATTGTACTCGGTGAGGAACTCACTGGTAATGACAAAACCAAATTGCTCATAGAGCCGCTTGGCCGGCAGGTTGGATTTAGCGACATAGAGAGTTGCCTCCCCCTCAGTCCTATCCAGCATGTGTTGCATGAGCGTTCTGCCAATGCCTTTGCCTCTGCCTTTCGGGTGGACGAACAATGATCTCAGATCAGCTCCATCCTGAGCTGCATAAGCCAGCATTTTCTCTTCTTCATAAACTGAGATTTGCGACGTGATTAGACTCGTATAACGCTTAGGGTCCTGATCAAGCGGGAGTAATTCAAACTGCTTATCTTCATAGACAAACTCATCAAGTTTGGACTTCGCGTAAATATCTAGCACAGCTGGAAGGTCCGCTTCCTGATACGGTCTGATCATCATTCAACTCTTTCTAAGTATATATGTTTTTCGACTCCCTCATATTTTGATGACAGCCAATTGAGGTGACTTTGTGCGCCTGCTTTTGATTGTAGTGTCGTACAGTCCAATTGCAGAATAAAACTCGGTCATTTCATGTAAAAAGGGATGCATGAAGCACCCCTTTTTTTGGCGTTAAGTACAGAGCGGATTAGGCCAATTCTGTGAAGATTTCGCCTTCTGGGAGGCGGGATTTTGGGAGGGAGGCGTTGAAGTCACTTTCGTGACGATGGCCGAGGGCAATCAAAGCAACTGCGCGGTAGCCTTTTTCGGTGAGGCCGAACTCTTCGTCCAGTGCTTGTGCATCTACGCCTTCAATCGGCACTGCATCAATGCCCAGCGCGCCTGCACCCAGCAGGATGGTTCCCATGTTTAGATAGACCTGTTTTTCCATCCAATGGTCAGCGTCTTTCAACTGGTCACGATGAATGCCAACAAAGGTGGCACGGCCTGCTTTTACTGTTTCTTTTACAGCTGGGTCAGCGAAGCGTTTGTCTTGTTCTTCCGCTTCCAGTAGACGGTCCAGATATTCATCAGAAATGTCTGTTCTTACGCAGAAGACGATGACGTGGGAGGAGTTGAGCACCTTGCCGTTGTTGAAGGAGAACATGCCCTGTGTTCCCTTCGAAACGCGCTCGCGCCCTGCCGTTGTATCGGCGATGATAAAGTGCCATGGCTGTGAGTTGACGCTGGATGGGCTAAAGCGAAGCAAGGATTTAATGTGGTCAAACTGCTCTGCAGAGATCTGCTTTGTAGGATCAAATTCCTTGGTGGAATAACGGCTCAGTGCGACGTTTTTCAGGTTCATGTTCATTTTCCGATTTCTTGTTTTAAGTGATGTTCTGACCGGAAGATAATCAATAGTTTTTTCTTAGCAAGTACGCACATAAAATGCACATAGGCACAAGATGTATACTGTAGGCTCCGTATCCGACATCTGATAAAGTAATTCCACTTAGCCGAGGCGCTATCTACCTCCTATCAAGATCAAAAGCATGGACATTATTCTGATTGCGCAAAGCATCGAATGAAGTCTACTTCCATCCAGGCATCTTGTTCTGGTGTCTTTGGGCCACTGTGAGGGAACTCATAAAAGTTCAACATGAGCTGCATCGGATAATTTGGAGATTGAGTGGTTGTTGTAACCAGCTCACCATCAGTGAAAAAATCGATCTTATTTGGAGACCAGTCTATTGAATAGACGTGCCAATCAGAGACATCAATCGGCAAGACGCTATCATCAAACTCATCTTTGAGGAGTGGATCATTAATTCGTTTTATTCCACGCCCGACTTGAGCTTCTTTCTCCGTCGCACTCTTGCCAAAAATCTCAAAAACCGTAATTTCTCCAGAATGATCGGGCTGATCTTCAAAGCCGATCAGCCATAGCGCGGCTAAATTCCATGGTTTCAATTTTGCACGAACACGTATGTCCAGCCTACAATATTGTGGCAAGAACAGCTGCATTTCAGGAACCTCAGACTTTACTGTAAGCCCAGCACGGAACCTGTGTTGCCCATGAGGGCTATTGAGGGGGCCTGCAAAATGCCCAGTCTGGATACCCGATACCTTGTTTTCTCCATCGAATTCTGGCGACCAGTATTGTTGATTTTCAGAGATGAACAAACGGAGCTTTTTGTCCGTTATCTCATAACTTGCCGCAGACAATTCCAAGGAACTCCAGTGAGGGAGGTAGTTGGGCAACCATTTATTTATATCGAGAGCAGGACCATCAAAATTATCTTCAAAGATAAGCTTAGAGTTTGACTGGAGGATCATTCAGATGCCTTCACATAATGAATAATTGAAATTTCTGATGCTAAATTGTGGTCTTTGAACTTACCCGGCGTGCCATACTTCTGATAGCAAATTTATGGTGGTTTCCCCAAACCTAAGCAATCTTTTTATGCATTGAAGTCCCCTTCGAATTGTGGCAGGCAGGTTTGAGCGATTTCATTTATGCATTGCTCCGAGACTGCAGGACTTTTCTTTTCATGGCCCGACAAAGACGCCCAAAATATAAGAAGGATGCCCTAGTCGGTTTGTTTGTTTCCTGCACTACCAATCTCTTTCGTCCTTCCCTCATAAAAGCTGCAATTCATCTGCTGGAAAGAGCTGGTTATGAAGTTGAAGCACCCAGCATTCAGAGTTGTTGCGGGCTTGTGTCGCTTCGCTCCAATGAACTGGGTGATGCGCGGGATATGGCGAAGGAGGTGATTTCTCAGTTTGGTCATTACGACTATGTGGCTGTGCTTTCTCCTTTTTGTGCCAAGGTATTTGAGCGGGCCTATGCGCCTCTCCTCTCAGAGCAGTCCGAGGAACTGGCGAAGATCACGACCAAGTTTACGCGCAAATGCTTTGAGGTGTCTGATTTGCTGCTGGCTGCACCTGAGTTTGGGCAGAGCTTGCAGGGTTTTGCAGGTAAGGTTGCGTTTCTGGATGTGTCAGATGCCCCAAATCTGTTTGGCAGTCAGGTGGCTTCCCGCACTTTGCTGGGTCAGATGGAGCAAGTCAGCGTTGTTGACCTGCCGCAGATTTGCGCTTCTCAAGTGAAAGGCGCTCCAGAGGGGACGATCTCTCCCGAACTGGGGGCCGGTGATCTGAGTGGTTTGCTGCACGCTGTGCGCTCATGCGGGGCTGGCACGCTCGTCTCGACAGATCTGGCGCTTCTGATGGAGCTTTCTACCCATCTGCGCCGCTATGGGTCTGCCATTGAGCTCAGACCTGTTCTAGAGGTTCTGGCAGGCGATATCCAGTCTATGCCGATTGGCTTGAGTGCCCGTGTGATGGCTGGTCAGTCCATCCTCTGATTCCCCTAGGTCGATGCCGAAACTTGCGCAGGGATTGTGGTTCCTGATGCTGCTTGTGAAAAACACAAATTCTACATGACGGGAATTACTGCTTAAGGCCAGTGATTTGCCTCTTAAATCCATTAAATTCCTCAGAATGCCCTTACAAATGTTGTAGTTCTGCGTATTGCTGAGTAGTGTGCGCGGCAACTGGCCAAGGCCATGGTCCGGCTTTGTTGCCAGTTCACAGTGTGAGGCACTTTGTCTCCCCTATCTGCTGTTACACAGGAGCCTATAAAAATGGGAAAGCTCAAGCCGGGCGTCATCTTTGGTGAAGACTATAAAACCCTGATTGAAGCATGCCGCGAAGGTAAGTTCGCCTTGCCTGCGGTCAACGTTGTTGGAACGGACTCCATCAACGCAGTTCTTGAAGCAGCAGCTGCAAACAATACAGATATTATCGTTCAGCTCTCCAACGGTGGTGCGCAGTTCTATGCCGGTAAAGGCATCAAGGACAGCTTCCAGGCAAAAGTGCTTGGGGCAGTTGCTGCAGCTCAGCATGTGCACCTTCTGGCAGAACATTACGGTGTTGGCGTTGTGTTGCACACCGACCATGCAGACAAGAGCCTGATCCCTTGGCTGGAAGAGCTCATCAAACACGGTGAGGCGTTCTACAAGGCAAATGGCAAGCCACTGTTCTCCTCTCACATGCTGGATCTTTCTGCAGAAGACATCGAGTTTAACCTATCTGAGAGCGAACGCCTGCTGAAGATGATGGCTCCGCTGGAAATGAGCCTTGAGATTGAGCTGGGCGTGACTGGTGGCGAAGAAGACGGTATCGGTTCTGATGATGACATTGGTGCAGACAATCCGAAGCTCTACACCCAGCCTGAAGATGTCCTGCAGGCTTATGACCGTCTGAACCCGCTTGGCCATTTCTCCGTTGCTGCGTCCTTCGGAAACGTGCACGGTGTTTACAAGCCAGGCAACGTGAAGCTGCGCCCTGAAATTCTGCGTGAAAGCCAGAAGCTGGTCAGCGAAACTCACAGCCTTGGTGCAAACCCGCTGGCACTTGTGTTCCACGGTGGATCCGGTTCTGAGAAATCCAAGATCACAGAGAGCCTGAACTACGGCGTGTTCAAAATGAACATCGACACCGACACACAGTTCGCCTTCTCTGAAAAGGTTGGTGCGTATGTGGAAGCAAACGCAAATGCTTTCAAATACCAGATCGACCCGGAAACTGGTGCTCCAACGAAGAAGGCTTACGACCCACGCAAATGGCTGCGTGAAGGTGAACTGGGCATTGTTGAGCGCCTGAAAGAAGCTTGCGAAGACCTGAATTGCGTTGGCAAGAGCCTCTGCCAGTAAGCTGACTAGATTTTATAAGATTGAAGAGCCCGGTGCAGACGCGTCGGGCTTTTTGCTTACCTGTATATCTCTGTCAAATGAACCTTGGAGGCTGAGATCTCTCCAAAATCGTGTTTACCCGGCTCGAGACGGCTGAGCCTTCACCGGGAAATCAACGATCAGATTAAGCCATCGTGCTCTCGCCATCTAAAAACAGGATCGGTACGCCGAGGTTTTTGGCTACCTTTTCGACGTGTTCCATGAAGATCTGGTATTTTTCTTCCTTAGTCAGGGCCTTTTTACCTTCAAACTCCTGAAACGCGATGGTGTCGGGTGAGGGTTCAGCATCTATGAGAAAGATGCCTTTGATCTTGATGGGCTCAGTTGCATCTACGCCTTGTTTATGTTGAACGCCTTCCTTCGATGAGACAATCACCTCGTTGTGTGCGTAGTAGGTGTTGTCCATCAGGTCATCGACGGGCTGCTTGGACTGGCTCAGGAAAACTGGAGAGCCTTCTGATACGAT
>NZ_LMCK01000024.1:0-56040 GCF_001623165.1 Pseudovibrio sp. WM33 | reverse complement strand
CCCACCTAACCGGGTCAATTTTGCATGCCGATTCACATCTATGGGGTTTACCTAAGTGAGTGTCTTTCTGGATGAGCCCCATCTTCTCTTCCTGCATGGTGAAAAGGCTCTTATTTGCACCGCAAAGTTCAAAAATGGAAAAACAACAGAGGGAACTGTTTATTTTTACGGATATGGCAGCTTGTGTTTGTGGTGCATGAGCGATATTTCTCAGCCAAAGAATCTTGCGAGACAGTGAGGACAAGATGGTCAATTTCGCGGAACAAAGAACACTGATGGTCGACAATCAGCTGCGGACCAATGATATTACAGATCTGCGCATTATTGGTGCTATGGGCAAGGTGCCTCGCGAAAAGTTCGTTCCGGAAAACCTGCAGGAGTTGGCCTATATTGATGAAGATGTAGCCGTTGATGAAAAAGGCGAGCGCAAAATGCTCAAGCCGCACATCTTTGGCCGTCTTGTTCAGCTGGCTGATATCACTGCCAAGGATGTTGTGCTTGTGGTTGGCGCTGCCTCTGGTTATGGCGTGGCGATTGTTTCCTACTTGGCAGAAGCTGTTGTTGGTCTTGAAGTTGATGTGGCGCTGTCTGAAGCGGCCTCAACGAATCTTGAGCAGCTGGGCATTGAAAATGCTGCTGTGATTGATGGTGATCTGGCCAAGGGTTATGCGGCTGACGCGCCTTATGATGTTATTCTGGTCAATGGATCCGTTGAAGAGCTGCCGGAAGCCTTGACTGCTCAGCTGAAAGACGAAGGTCGTCTTGTTGTGGTTGAGGGGGAGAGCAATGCGGGCGTTGCACGGCTTTACACCAAGTCTGGCGGCAATGTGAGTTCTGTGTTTGCGTTTAATGCGCATGCATGTGCGCTTCCAGGTTTTGAGAAGCCGGAAGTCTTTGAATTCTAAACGCTTGCGATGCAGATACTGAGATGTGAGGCGAGGGGCAACCTTCGCCTTTTTTTGTTTTTCTGTGAAGTGTTGTGATGAATTTCCGTTTTCGTGATGTGAATTACAGATTTGTCTCAATGCTGGTTTAAAGCACTTCAAACTCTGGTGGGGTAAAATAAGAACTGGTCACTGCTGCTGTCTTTTCTATCAATGATGTAGAGATATCCACGTTTCAATCATTGGGTGAAAAAACGGTAGTAAAAACTTAATGGTTCTATTAGTGTGCCTCCGGGGAATGATATTCTGCGATTAGTCTAGGCAATTATATCGATAAGATGTTGCTTGTTCGTCGCAGTGTTTATTTTTTTCCAAAATCGGCTTGATCGTCGGTTTCGGAAAACGCCGAATAAGATATACATTTCGGCGAGTGTGTTGGGTTTGCGGTTCGTAAGATTGACCCTGTTTGAGGCATATGAAGTGGTTTCTCGGAAAACGTTAACGGGTGCAGTTGCAGTAGTCGGCTTGCTTGTGAGTGCTCAAGGCGCGAATGCTCTTTCAATTAAAGAGGCATTGGCTGCTACCTATCAGAATAACCCGACATTAAACGCATCACGCGCTCAGCTTCGTGCGACAGATGAAGGTGTGCCACAGGCTTTGGCCGGATGGCGCCCAAGCATTATTGCCAGTGGTAATTATGGTTACCAGTGGCAGGAGACACAGGGCACTAACCGAAACCGTAATGAGTATACAGCATCCTTGCAGGTTACTCAGCCGCTGTTCCGTGGTTTCCGGACTGTGAACTCTACCCGTCAGGCTGAAGCTATTGTTCGTGCTCAGCGTGAAGATTTGCGTACAGCAGAGCAGACTGCGCTTTTCCAAGCTGCGACCGCATACATGGACGTCATTCGCGATACCGCGCTTGTGTCTTTGCGTCGGAGTGATTTGAAATTCCAGGAAGAGCAGGTTCGGGCCTCTAAAGATCGCTTTAATGTGGGCGAAGGTACGCGGACGGATGTTTCTCAGGCTGAATCAGGTCGTGCTCGTGCGCAGTCCACACTGAACACAGCGCTGGCAAACCTGAACACAAGTCGTGCGATTTTCCGTCAGGTGATTGGCATTGATCCCAAAAACCTGAGCGCTCGCACCAATGTGACAAGCTTGTTGCCGAAGACTGTTTCTTCTGCAATCTCTATTGGTCAGGAAGAGCATCCTGCGATCCAGTCTTCTCAGTTTCTGGTTGATGCCGCTCAGTTTGCAGTGAAAACTGCTGAGGGTGTATTGCTTCCGACTGCTGATGTTCAGGGAACATTGTCCTATAGCGACAACAACCTTCCTGGCGTGTCTGGAAAGCCGACCAGAACAGCATCTATTTTTGGTCGTGTGACTGTTCCTATCTACCAGAATGGTAGCGAATACTCTGTTGTGCGCCAGTCTAAAGAAGATCTGGGCCGCACCGAGATTTTGGTTGATGTGTCCCGTGATAGCATCCGTGCTCAGGCGATCTCCTCCTGGGGGCAGCTGAATGCATCGATCGCTTCCATTACGGCAGCTGAAGCACAGGTTGCTGCGGCTCGTCTTGCTTTGGAAGGCGTGATTGAAGAGCAGCGTGTTGGTCAGCGGACCACGCTTGATGTTCTGGATACACAGAGTGATCTGGTGGATGCGCGTGTAACATTGGTGACAGCGCAGCGTGACCGTGTGGTTGCTGCTTATGCGGTTCTTTCCTCTGTTGGTCGTCTCGACTATAACAGCCTGGCATTGACCGGTGCGCGTTATGATCCAACTGAACACTACCGTCTGGTACGTGATAAGTGGATTGGTCTGCGGACCCCGGATGGGCGTTAAGCTCCTCTGATATAATGAAATTTTGGAGAAGGGAGCCTCACGGGCTCCCTTTTTTGTTGCCGCATTTTCAAAATTGCTCGTTTTCCTTGTGGGAATTGGCATTTTGCAGAATATGCGGGTGTCAGGCGGGACCGCTTTTCTCTTATATTTAAGTAAGTATTTATTAATGAACTGAGTCGGAAAGCCGGCGGATTAGACGCGATTAGAAGTGGAGCACATACATGGGAGCTGTCTCACAGGGTAACGAGCCTTCCATGGAGGATATCCTGAGCTCGATCCGCAAGATTATTTCGGATGACGAAGCAAGTGGCGCAGAACAGATGACAGATGCTGCATTGAGTGACGCGGACGCGGGTCGCGAATTATCACAGGACGATCTAGATAAACTCTTTGATGATGCGCCAGCGGAAATGGAACCTGCTCCAACTCCTGAGCCAGAAGTGGTGAAGGATGCGGAACCAGACGTTCTGGAGCTGACGCAAAAAGAGCAGATCGACGAGCAATCCTCCTCATTGAAAATTATTGAAGGCCTTGCTGATGAAGACAAGGAAGAGGATGGAGACATCGCTTTTCTTGATCAGCCGGGTCCTGAAGCGTTTGGGTTGAGCAGCATGGGGCAAGATGATATTCTTGAGCCTTCTGCTGCAAAAAGCCCGGCGGAAACACTTATCTCAAGCGCGACGGACGAAGTTGTGTCCAGCGCCTTTAACGGTCTTGCCAACACGGTGCTGTCCAAGAACGCCCGTACGCTGGAAGAACTTGTGGCTGAGATGCTGCGCCCAATGCTGAAAGGCTGGCTCGACCAGCATCTGCCAAGCGTGGTGGAGCGGCTTGTGCGCCAAGAGATCGATCGCATCTCGCGCAAATAATCCTCTGGATGTGAGGGGAGAAGCACTCCCCTTCACACATCCGCTCTCTGCTACTCTTTCTAAGAAAACCGTGTCAAAACTGATCTGTGGTGTGGGCTGTTTGGGTATTTGTCGCTCAAATAGGAGGCCGTTAGGTACATGCTATAGTTTATCCTTGGTTCCTCCTCTTCTTTGTGTGTTTGCTTCTACAATAGGGTCGTTCGTAGCTTTGAGCGGACTTTCCGTTTCGCCGTAGTTGGTGACGAAGGGGTGGGCGACTTCGATGTTTTGGTCTGAAATAAGTTTCAGGGTGCGGATGATGATGCTCTCCTGAATGGCGAGATACTCATCACGAGTTGCGGCCTGAACGCTGTCCTCGATCTGGATCACAATGCCGTTTTCATCAATGTTCTCCAGTCTCACCTTTGCTGCATCTGGTTGGGACAGCGGATGTTTGGCCAGCATTCGTTTGATCTTGGTGATGAGCTTTTCCAGTTGCTCTGCGCTGGTGTCGTACTTCAATGCAAATCTCAGAACGACGCGGAAGTGATCTTTCAGCGTGTAGTTCATGAAGTTCATCTTGGCGAGGTCGGCGTTAGGAATAGTGACCAGCGTTCTGTCCGTGGTTCTGATACGGGTTGAGCGCATACCGATGGATTCCACGTGTCCGCGCACCTTGTTGAACTCGCAATAATCTCCGACACGGACAATGCCGTCCGCATAGAGGATCAGGCCGCCGAGGAGGTTTTCGAGCGTGGGTTGAGCGGCCAGAGCGATCGCGAGACCGCCGACACTGATACCAGCGATAATGCCGTAGAGCGGGATATTCAGGCGGGTTGCACCGTAAGTGAGCAAAATGAGAGCGCACAAGATGGCGAAGAACTGCGTTGCTGTGCGAATGATGCTGCGGTCGATGGAGGCAACACCGCGGTTCTTGAGCAGTACCAGCTCGCTCAAGAGGCGCAGGATTTTGTAAATGATGACGGCTCCGCCAATCCAGACTAGTGTTTCGATGGTCAGGTCATAGACCTGCAGAACCGGGCCACCGATATTGATTTGATAGTCAGCCAGATAACGCAGGAAAATGAGAGAGCCGACAATCACGCCGGAAGTGATGATGCTGAGCACTTGCCGCCGAACAGGCTTATTGCGCTCTGGCAGGCGCCGCATGGTGGTGACAAAGAAGAAAAGAATGACCGCGGCGATTGCTGTGATCAGGATCAACGCGAACCACTGCCAGACGGCCTGTCCATAATACAGCTCCAGTAGCCATGGTGGTTGGCTTTCAATTAACGAGAACCAGGCTGGGGGAAGCAGGTGCCCAGGACTGCTGGCGAAGAAGTGATAAAGGTCTTGCGGAATGGGTGAGCGGGACGGGAGCGCTTTGACTTCCTCATAAAACTCTGGAATCCGGTCCACTGTTTGTGCAGAGAAAACATACTCCCCTTGCTGCGGTCCTTCAGTCATCTTGGTGATAACGATTTGAGTGAAGGGGATCGTCCAGGAGTTTTCTAAATCGGCCTGATTGAAGTCGTAGGTGCCTGCGGTCGTTCCTGGTATATCCGGGAAAGGTGGAAGTGGGATGCGGTCCAGTATCTCTTTGAGCTGCAGGACTAGCTCAAGTGATGTTTGCTGGCGTGTTGCGCTAGGGAGCCCGGAAAGATCAAAGCAGTCTCTTGCACGCTCAAGAAGAATCTCGGCGAGATGGATCTTGTTTTGAATGTGTTCATGGCTTTTGCTCATGCCAAGCGTTTCCATAGAGAACGCACCCATACCTGTGTTTTCTTCGTAAGCTTCCTGAATGAGGTGGTTGGTCTCCTCCATGATGTCGAGAAAGCTGTCCAGTGTCGCTCTTGGGGAGCTGGTGTCAGCAGGTGCGAGAGGGAACATGCCGATGATGTCTTTTGCGCGAAACTCCATCAAAGGCATTGCCGGCATGCGCAGTGTCTCAGGCATGCCGTTTTCGTCAGATGGCATCTCTGGCTTTTCAGAGGGAGCTTTTAGGATCTCCTTTTGCTGCTGTTTGATGTACTTCTGGTAGAGGGACTGGGCGGGAGCCTCGCTCGAGAGTGCCAGAAACAAAAGAACGCAAAAAAACGCAGCAAAAACGCGTGTAACGCACAAATAACGCAAACCAACGCAAAGCACACTGGAGGCCAGGTGTGGCTGTTGTTGCTGGGTTATCGAGGGCTGTTGCTCTGGTTGCATTGAGGTCTCGGTTGTTGGCTGCTTCCTGCTCTATGAAACCAGCCACTCAAGACCATTTGGACAATCCACGCCTTGTTATTTAAGTAAAATTTGCCGGTGGCTTATCGTGGCTTTCGCGCAACGCCTGTGGGTTAGCTGAGATTCCTCAGCGATTGCCGCGTGTTTGCCTCGTTCTGGCCTTTTCCCCGTAGCATTCCAGTGCTAAGCCCTTTACAGCTCGGGCGTTTGAATCACTAGCTGCTGGAAAGTTTTATGGGTTTTACAATGCGTAAATATCTTGGGCGCGCTGCATCCTGCGCACTTGCTGCGTTGATCGGTGGGGTAGCATTTGCATTGCCTGCACAAGCTCAGACACCAATTAAAAACCCGGTTGCAGTGTTCAAAGGGCTGGATAAGATCACCGGCCGCATTACCACGTTTGATGTCTATATTGATGAGACAGTTCAGTTTGGTGCGCTTCAGGTAACGCCGCGCGTTTGTAATTCCCGGCCTCGGACAGAAGCCTCTCAAACCACTGCGTTTATTGAAGTTGATGAGCTTACGCTTGACAGTAAAGTTCGCCGGATTTTCAGTGGCTGGATGTTCGCAAGTAACCCTGGTGTTCATGCCGTTGAGCACAGTGTCTATGACATCTGGCTGATCAACTGTAAGAAAACGACTTCTGTGCCGCCACCAGAAGGATACGCTGGTCCAGCTGTTGATCTTGTCTCCGAAGAGGATGATCTTGCTGGTAAGGACTTTGTTTCTTCAGGGGAAATTCCGGTGCCACGACCGAAGGTTGTTGCAACACTGCGGTAAATGATGCGGCCTCTCAGATGAGGCCGTTTTTGTTTTTAGGTGGAGCAGGGCGCATATCCTCGATGATCTGCAGCACTAATTTGCCAGAGCTCTCCTGCGGTAGTGCGTGAAAATCTCCGAGTACCATCAGCGCATTTTCCAGCAGCTTGCCATACTGCTCTTTGGGAACTTCTGTCGCCCCGAACTGTTCCAGATGTTCTGTTACGAACTGAGCGTCCAGTAACCTGTAGCCTCCATAGAGCAGACGGCCATACAGATGCACAAGGGCAACCTTGGAGGCGTCCCGCTCCAGTGAGAACATGCTCTCCCCAAAGAAGGCACCGCCCAGTGATACACCGTAAAGGCCGCCAACGAGCTCGTCAGCGGCGTTATAGACTTCGATTGTGTGGCAATACCCCATGGCAAAAAGCGCAGTGTAGAGCTTGCGGATCTCAGTGTTGATCCATGTCTCTTTACGTTCTGACGTGGTTGTCGCGCAGTGAGAGATTACTGCGTTGAAATCACGGGAGGCTTGAACGACAAACTTGTCGGAGCGGACGGTTCTGGCGAGCCGTTTGGGGATGTGAAATGAATCGAGCGGCAAGATACCTCGCCGCTCGGGATCAATCCAGAAAAGATCAGGAGAGTCAGCAGTCTCAGCCATTGGAAAGATGCCACAAGCGTATGCTTTAAGCAGAATTTGTGGGGTAATCTTAAATTCCATGCTGGCCTGCTTTTGACCTCCCTAAATCTCCTCAGTTTTCTTCGGAGTTCTGTGCTGCGATGTGCGCTTCCAGGAACTTCTCAAGCCAATGGATATCATAGGCGCCGTTGGCGATATCCTGATTATCCAGAAGCTCTGTGAAGAGCGGAACAGTTGTGTTGATGCCATCAACCACAAACTCGCTCAGAGCACGACGCAGGCGCATCATACATTCCACACGGGTCCGGCCATGAACGATCAGCTTACCGATCAGGCTGTCATAATGCGGAGGAATTTTGTAGCCCTGATAAACGCCTGAATCTACGCGCACACCCAAGCCACCTGGTGGGTGGTAATAGGTGATTGTGCCCGGAGATGGTGCGAAGGTCAGAGGATGCTCTGCATTGATACGGCACTCAATCGCATGACCAGAGAAGCGAACTTCTTCCTGATTGATTGACAGAGTAGAACCACCAGCGATGCGGATCTGTTCGATCACAAGATCAATGCCAGTTACCATCTCGGTTACAGGATGTTCCACCTGCAAACGGGTGTTCATTTCAATGAAGTAGAACTCACCGTTTTCATAGAGGAATTCGATTGTGCCCGCACCGCGATACTTGAGCTTACGCATAGCGTCTGCACAAACTTCGCCGATTTCCATCCGTTGCTCTTCATTGAGCGCAGGGGATGGGCACTCTTCGAATACCTTCTGGTGGCGGCGCTGCAAAGAACAGTCGCGCTCACCGAGGTGGATCGCGTTGCCCTGACCGTCACCCAGAACCTGCACCTCAATGTGGCGTGGTTTGCCGAGGTACTTTTCCATGTACAGAGCATCATCGCCAAAGGCTGCTTTGGATTCGGATCGTGCGGTTGAGATCGCAGTATCCAGATCTTCAGCCGTCAGGGCAACTTTCATGCCGCGGCCACCGCCGCCTGCCGCCGCTTTTACGAGAACCGGATAACCGATTTCCTTAGCGATTGCATGGACGTCGTCTTCAGGAGTGATGCCACCGTCAGAACCCGGCACAACTGGAATGCCCAGTTCTTTTGCCGTGGTTTTTGCCTGAATCTTATCGCCCATCACACGGATATGCTCTGAGGTAGGGCCGATAAAGGTGATGCCGTGTGCCTCAAGAATTTCCGCAAAGCGTGCATTCTCGGACAGGAAACCATAACCGGGATGCACAGCGTCGGCGCCAGTGATTTCACAGGCTGCCAGAATCTGCGGGATATTGAGGTAGCTGTCGCGCGCTACCGGCGGACCAATGCAAACACTTTCGTCAGCAAGGCGCACATGCATTGCGTCTTCGTCGGCAGTAGAGTGGACCGCTACAGTGCGAATGCCAAGCTCTTTACATGCCCGAAGGATGCGGAGTGCGATCTCGCCGCGGTTTGCGATGAGGATCTTTGAGAACATAGAGACTTCGCCTGTTATTCGATGATGATAAGTGGTTCGCCGAATTCAACTGGCTGACCATCTTCAACCAGAATTGCAGTCACAGTGCCTGACTTTGGTGAAGGGATCTGATTCATGGTCTTCATAGCTTCAATGATCAGAATAGTTTCGCCCTTCTTGATGGGCTTACCTACTTCAATAAAGACTGACGCACCTGGCTCTGGTGCAAGATATGCTGTGCCAACCATTGGAGAAGTTACAGCGCCCGGATGGTTGGCTGCGTCTGCAGAAACTGCAATCTCTACAGGTGCGGCCGCTGCTGGTGCCGGCGCAGCGACAGGAGCAGGTGCTGCTACTGGTGCCACTGCACCCACTGTCAGCTGACGAGCGACACGAACGCGGAGATCTTTTTGTTCAACTTCGATTTCGGTCAGGTTGGTTTCGTCCAGCACATTTGCAAGCTGGCGGATCATTTCCTGATCAAACTTAGTTTCTTTCGTCATCGTTTTCATCGTCCAGTTCGAAATGCCCTGACTAATGCCAGGAGCCTTCGGTTTGGCCCCCAAAGCGACTGTGCAGCAAGGATGGCCTTTAATAATCTGTGAAAACCCATTTGCTCAGAGCAAACTATGGATTTTCTGACTGAATGAACTACGCAAGCAGTTGGTTATTAACTGCTAAGATAGCCATTAATTCTCTATTTGCGAGATGCTGTCTTTTAAAAAGTATGCATCCGGAGTGCCTAGGCTGAGCATAAGGCAATATCATGTTTATTAGCGCAGAAAGGCACATAACGCTTTGATTTACTCAGAAGTACACAAATGTAGTTGCGCCTACGCAACCAATCTGTTCTCAAAAACTCTGTGTAATACGCTAGGTTTACTTGACGTATTGGTAAAGCGTAGCCAGGCAAATAAACATAACTGGCCCTCTTATATGGTCAGAGCGGACCAAGGAAAAGACCTTTGTCCGCTCTGAGTTGAGTTCTTAAGGATAAAGCTGCGAAAATGCGTTGATATGCGCGATTGGGACCAATCTACTCGCGTTCAGCTGCAATTTTTTCCTTCAAAGTGTCGTAGCCGACGGCTCCAACAATCACTTCTTCACCCAAAATGTAGGAAGGGGTTCCGGTGATGCCGAGCTGTTCAGCAATAGTGAATACTTCCTGGAAGGTTTCAGCGGCGCGGCTGGACTTCATTGATTTTTCCAGATCTGCATCAGAGATCCCTAGGTCCTTTGCAACTTTCAGGCTGCTGGCGAGGTTTGCGCGGCCAGGCTGACCCAGAAGTGCGAGGTGGAAATCCTCGTATTTATCAGGTGCAACTTCAGCAACTGCGATCGCAACGCGTGCGGCTTCCTGAGAGGCTTTGCCCAGAACTGGGAACTCTTTCAAGACAACGCGGAGGTTCTTGTCTTCATCAACGAGGCGAACAAGGTCAGACAGTGCGCGCTTACAGTAACCGCAGTTGTAATCGAACAGTTCTACGAGTGTGACGTCGCCATCCGGGTTGCCGAGGACAATCTGGTAGTCACTGTTGTAGATCTCATCAGAGAGGCTGGAGATAGCGCCTTTGCGTGCACTTTCTTCTTCTGCGAGGCGGCGCTTATCAAGTTCCTGAAGCGCTTCCAGCACGATTTCCGGATTTGCGACAAGGTATTCCTTGATGATTGTTTCGACTTCAGCGCGGTTCACCGATTCTGCTTGTGCAGAAAAAGTTGCTGGCAGCAGGGCGAGTGTTGCAGCACATGTGATCGCAGCTCGGCGAATGAGTTTCTTCATGACGTCTCCTGTAACCCTGTTCGGGTGCTTGATTTTTATCAGTCTGATTTGTTAGCGGCGTCTGAGCTGAGGCGCTTTGACTGACAGTATATCGTCAGCTTGTTGCCAGGCGGGTGAGCCGACTTTCAATTTTTTCTGAGCGCGCTTTGCATAGCGTTGTGCGCTGCGAACATCGCCGCGGGTCATATGGCTTTGAGCGGTTGCCAGATCTGCACCAGCGATATCGCCAAGACGGGCATTTGCGATTGCAAGTTGTGCATAGCCGTTCATGGAATATCTGTCTTTTCGCAGAGCTCTGGTCAAAATGCTCTTTGCCTCTTTCAGGTACCGCTTGTCGTCGGATGCGACCATCGCGAAGCCCAACCAGATTTCAAAATGCGGATTGCCAGGATAAAGCGCCAGCGCCTTACGGAATGGCGCAATTGCGGCTTTCGGCTTGCCGCCTTCGAGCAGAGCCTGTCCTTTGATTTCATAAAAATACGGATATTCCGGCGCTTTTGAGATCAGGGCGTCAATTTTTCTGACGGCTTTTGATGCTTTGTCGGACCTCATGCTTGCAATGGCACGAGCATATTGCGCTGGGAGGCTTTTATCTCTTTCCGGATAGGCGCGATAAACTGAATTTCTGTGACTGGTGAATGCCAATAGTTTAGCTTTGACCATGTCATGCTTCAGCTGAAGGCGCTCAGGGTCTTTCTTGTTAAAGTGCTTCGCCTTTTGAGCCCTGTTTTGAAGGGCGTTGAAACGCGCGCGAGGCATGGGGTGACTGAGCGCGTATGGATCTACATACTGCGCTGAGAACAGAGCCTGATCCGCCATGCGTTCAAATGTTGTGAGCATGCCCTTGGCAGAAACGCCGACGCGATCGAGGTAGCGCAGGGCTGCCTGGTCAGCTGATGATTCTTCAGATCTGCGATAGGACAAGAAATTTCGTTGGGCGAGCGCTCCGCCACCGGAGACTGCTGCTGCACCACCGCGGGCTATAGAACTGTTGCCCGTGGTTGCACCTGCTGCCATCGCACCTGCACCCAGGATCATGCCGATAACTGACATAATCTGTGCGTTTGAAGCTGCCTGGCGCATGCGAACCAGATGGTTGCCTGCAATATGGCCGGTCTCGTGTGCGATTACGCCGATCACTTCGCTTGGCGTTTTGGCATCCATGATGACGCCGAGGTTGATAAACATCCTTCGGCTGTCTGGAACAAAGGCGTTAAAGCTCTTGTCGTTGACCAAAATGATCTCAACCTGATTGGCAGGAAGTCCAGCTGCCCGGAAGATCGGTTTGGCATATTCGCGCAGCAAATCTTCAGTTTCTGCATCGCGAACGAGGGGGAGCCCCTTCTTTTGTTGAGCTTGAGCTGTGGTGATTGCCACATTAGGTACAACCAGTGAAAGTGCGGTTGCTGTTATAAGAATTTTGCGCGCAAACTTTGTTGCTTGTGATTTGACTGGTTCAATCACACGTTTCAATGCATTGTTCTTAAATTGCACGTCAAGTCCCCTTAATTGGCTTGGCAGGCGCAGAGCGGTTCGCACTTAAAGTACTACATAGACTTTCAAATAAGCCTTAACCACCCAAGATAGGCAGTTATTAGGCAAAATTGCTAGGTAGCCCGAAAAATTAAAGCACAGGCTCTGAGAAGAAGAAATAAGAGGGAATGCATTTGTCAGTATTAATGGGATCAAAACGTAGTGAAGTCCTGCCTTTTCAAGCTATGGAAGTGCTGAATGCTGCCAACCGCCTTGAGCAAAGCGGAGAACATGTGCTGCACATGGAAGTGGGGCAGCCGGGAGCGCCTGTTCCTGACTCGGTTTTGAAGGTTGCGCATGACCACCTGTCTTCTGGCCGATTGGGATACACGGAAGCGCAAGGCATTCCGTTGCTGAAGAAGAGCATTGCTCGCTACTATAAGCAAACCTTCGGATTAGAGGTTCCAGAATCTCGCATTTTCGCAACTACGGGTTCTTCTGCCGGTTTTAACCTTGCGTTTCTTGCCGGGTTTGACAGAGGGGACCGCATTGCAATTACATCTCCAGGCTATCCGGCCTACCGCAATATTATTGAGGTGTTAGGGCTGGAGTGTGTGGAGATTGAGGTCGGCCCGGAAACGCGCTGGTCGCTTACCCCTGAGATTCTTGAGGCTGTGCATAAGGAGAAGCCGCTAAAGGGCGTGCTTGTGGCCAGTCCGGCGAATCCGACCGGGACCATGATGTCTCCTGATGCTCTCAAGGCATTGGTTGAGGCTTGTGAAGCGATGGATCTGTGGTTCATCTCCGATGAGATTTACCATGGGCTTGCCTATGATATGGAGGAGGAGACGGCGCTCCGCTTTACGGACAAGGCGATCATCGTCAATAGCTTTTCCAAATACTATTGCATGACAGGTTGGCGTATTGGCTGGATGGTGTTGCCTGAGGTGCTTGTGCGTCCGATTGAGCGGATTGCGCAGAGCCTTTACATTTCGCCTCCAGAGCTGGCGCAGGTGACTGCAGCCGCTGCTTTTGATGCGACGGAGGATTATGAGAAGATCAAGGCAGGATATGCTGCCAACAGGCAGGTGCTGCTTGATCATCTTCCTCAGCTTGGTTTTGATGTGCTGCCGGTTGATGGTGCGTTCTATGTGTATGCCGGTGTTTCAAAGCTCACCAACGATTCCATGGAGTTCTGTCAGAAGATGTTGGCAGAGACACACATTGCAGCGACGCCCGGTGTGGATTTCGATCTGACGCGCGGGAATCAATACATGCGCTTTTCCTTTGCGGGGAAGGAGTCCGATATCAAGCTTGCGGTGGAGCGGTTGGAAGACTGGCTCAAGTAACAGGCAATAAAAAAGCCCGCTCAGTAGAGCGGGCTTTTTTTGAACTTGTTTCTTCTTAGAAGAAAGAGCGGCGTTGCCACCAACCTGTGCGGCGCGGCGAGTCATCATCGCCTTCAACGGCAACAGTTTCCCCTTCAACAACCTTATGCGATGTCACAACCGGTTTGGTTGGCGCTTTCGGTTTCGCTGGTGCTTCGGCCTCAACTTCTGCTTCTGCAGCTTTAGGGGCCTCGACAGCCGGAGCTTCTTCCTTCACTTCAACCTTAGCGACTTCCGCAGGCTTTTCTTCTTTAGGCTGCTCAGCAACTGGTTCTGCAGACTTGCTTACTGGTTCTGCCGGAGCTTCTGCAGGTTGCTCTGCTTGTACTGCCACTTCTGCCGGAGCTTCTTTCACCGCGACGTCTGAAGTTTCTTCTGCCTGTGGGGCAGGGGCTTCGGTTGCTTCTGTAGAAGCTTCCTTTTCAGCTGTTTCCTCAGGTGCAGGTTTTACTCTGCGACGACGGCGAGGCTTGCGAGTTTCTTTCTTCGGCTCTTCTTCAGCTACAGCCTCTGTTACCGGCTCTGCAGGAGTAGCAGTGTCTTCTACAGCTACTGCCTCATCTGCGGTCTCAGATTTTGCTTCTGCGATGATCTCTTCAACGCTGTCCGCAGAGCTTTCTTTTGAGCCTTCTGCTTCGTCGGAGCTTTCACCGTTCTCGCCGTTTTCATCAGATGCGCTTCTGCGACGAGAGCGGCGGCCACCACGGCGACCACGGCGACGCTTGCGGCGGCGATCTTCTTCTTCGTCTGTTAGCTCAGCAGAGTCCGCGTCAGCTGACTTTTCTTCAGAGGATGTGTCCTCTTCAGTAGACGACTCTTCAGCGCTCGCAGATGTTGTTTCCTGCTGCTCAGCTTCGTCTTTCTCGTTGCCAGTGCGACGACGACGGCGACGACGGCGACGACGACGATCATTGCCGTCCTCATCAGCTGCTTCTTGCTTCTCTTCCTCTATAGTCTCTTCAACAATTTCTTCTTCTTCTTCTTCCTCCTCAACGGGGAAGATGGTGTCCGGCTGAACTGTAGCTGGCAGAGGCTGCGTACGCTCGCTTGGTGTTGCAAGCTCGCCACGCTCCAAAGTGAAGTGCTGTTCGGTGACGGTGTCGTCTCCGAGAATAGAGATTTCCAGACCGAAACGACGTTCCAGATCCATCAAGTGATGGCGCTTCTGGTTGAGAATGTACATCGCCACTTCATTTGGCGTGCTCAGATTCAAGTTGTGAGTAGAGCCACGCAGCAGCTGATCTTCCAGGGAGCGGAGGATGTGCAGAGCAACAGATTCTACTGAGCGCACGATGCCAGAACCATGGCAGTGTGGGCAAACAACTGATGAGCTTTCGAGTACGCCGGTGCGGATGCGCTGACGTGACATTTCGAGCAAGCCGAAATGTGAGATGCGGCCAACCTGAATGCGGGCGCGGTCAGACTTCAGACATTCTTTCAGGCGACGTTCAACTGCGCGGTTGTTGCGGTTCTCTTCCATATCAATGAAATCAATAACCACAAGACCGGCGAGGTCGCGCAGGCGAAGTTGACGTGCAATTTCTTCTGCGGCTTCCAGGTTGGTTGCCTGAGCTGTGTCTTCAATGTTCTGTTCGCGGGTTGCTTTCCCAGAGTTCACATCAATCGCAACAAGCGCTTCTGTCTGGTTGATGACAATGTAGCCACCGGACTTCAGCGTCACCTGCGGTGAGAACATTGCGTCGAGCTGGGCTTCTACACCGAAACGGGTGAAGATTGGCGTTGCATCGCGATAAGGCTGAACATTCTTGGAATGGCTTGGCATCAGCATGCGCATGAAGTCTTTCGCTTCACGGTAGCCTTCTTCGCCAGAGACCATAACCTGATCAATGTCTTTGTTGTACAGGTCGCGAATAGAGCGCTTGATCAGGCTGCCTTCCTCGTAAACGAGGGTAGGGGCTGCTGAATCAAGGGTCAGTTCGCGGACATTTTCCCAAAGACGCAGGAGGTATTCAAAGTCACGCTTGATTTCTGCTTTGGTTCTGCTGGCGCCTGCTGTACGCAGGATAACGCCCATGCCGTTCGGCACATCCAGATCACCAGCAACCTGCTTCAGGCGCTTGCGGTCTGTTGGCTTCGTGATCTTGCGGGAAATCCCGCCGCCACGGTCGGTGTTTGGCATCAGAACAGAGTAACGGCCAGCGAGGGACAAGTATGTTGTCAGAGCAGCGCCTTTATTTCCGCGCTCTTCCTTCACGACCTGTACCAGCAGCAGCTGGCGGCGTTTGATGACTTCTTGAATCTTATAGTTGTCGCGCAGACGGCGAGGGCGTGCGGTAACTTCTTCTTCCGCTTCCTCTTCGTTATCATCCTGCTCTTCAGCTTCAGATGTCTCTTCTGCAGTTTCCTCAGTCGCGTCTTCTGATGCGGCTTTGTCGGAAGCTTCTGTGTCTTCAGCAGTATCAGTCTCAGCTACAGGCTCTTTTGAAGAAGGCTTGGCAGCCGTTGCATCACGAGCGCTTGCTTTTTGCGCTGTAGAATTGCCAGCTTCGTCTTCTTCCGCAGCTTCCGCCTCGATATCCTCGATGCTGTCATCCTGGAAAGGAGCATCCATGCTGGCAAGAGCTTCGGCCTCGTGTTCTGCTTCCAGAGCACTGGTTTCAGCTTCGATCAGCTCAGCAACAACATCTTCAGAGGCTTCTGCGGCTTTCGCTGCAGCAACCTTCTGAATTTCGGCTTCACGCTTTGCTTCTTCTTTTTCTCTGCGGGCACGTTCACGCTGGTTTGCAGCTGCTTCGGCTGCAAGCTGAGCTTCAAGGGCCTCCCGATCTTCTTTCGGGAGCTGATAATAATCCGGATGGATTTCGCTGAAGGCGAGGAACCCGTGTCTGTTGCCACCATATTCAACAAAAGCGGCCTGAAGTGATGGCTCTACTCGTGTGACTTTAGCTAGGTAGATATTTCCGCGAAGCTGCTTTCTGTTTGCGGCTTCAAAGTCAAATTCCTCAACCCGATTCCCGCGCACGACCGTAACCCGGGTCTCCTCCGGGTGGGTCGCATCTATCAGCATCTTGTTTGCCATGAAGTGAGTTCCTTAGGACCAAACACTGAAGACGGCGCGAGTGGCGCTGAGATTTGTACATCGTCAGGTCGGTCAACTTGTTATGTAAGTTGCTAGTAGAAAAGGAGAGACGGCGGCGCGCATGACCACGGCAAGAAGGGACCGACTGACACGTCGGCGCACTGCTTCTTAACTCATGTTCATTTGTATTTGCGCGTAGCTTTGACAAACCGTTCGCCCTTAATGATCTCTTTTGACCGCCATAAGGCGGTATGCTTGAAATGGAAGCGCTTCTTCAGGCTTCCAATCTGTAAACGTCTGTTCCTGCGCCTAGCTGCCGTATCTCTCCGAAAATTCGGGGATAAAGCACTTATCCAAAGCGACAGAAAATCTGTTCACAACCCGCCATGACCGAAAATGTCACGGCAAAACTCTGTCTTGGCTCTCGAGCAGACTGCTCTTCCAGTTGGTTTATACCGTATCCTCATCAACAAACCGGAAACGGCACAAATGGCTCATATGGGCTTTTTGAAACATTTCGATCAGTTTGAAAACTGCGAAAATCTCAGGATATCAGCTTCAAAAAATATGGCTCACAACTTTACGGAACAATTCCAAATCGAAGTCCTAGTAAACCTTTTACGATCCCTCGAGACGCTTGGCAAGCTTGGGAAAATCGATCTGGCGATGTCTTGCTACGAAAGCTGCAGTTGTTAATCAATGCTTAATGATAGGTTTGGCGGGGTGACTTTCGCTTAATCGTGTTTTAATCGTTCAACTTGATTTAAACTAAATTGCCAGTGTTTCTATAGGGGAGTGAAAAGGTGAGCCGCATCAGTCATGCATTCAGGTTCTGTGCTCTCAGCTTTTATTGTGTCGCGTTTTCTCTCATTGCAACAGTTGCCATGAGTAATGCTGTATCGGCGCAAAATGCGGTTTCGGTCGTTTCTGATGCACGTGTTGCCGGAGATCTGGCACGGACGCGCTTCATTCTGGATATGGATGGTGAGGTTGGATATAACCTTTCATTCTTGTCTCACCCTTATCGGTTGGTGATTGACCTGCCGTCTGTCACCTTCCAGTTTCCAAGAGATTTCGTGCCAAAAGGGCGGGGACTGGTTCGGTCCTGGCGGTATGGCTCCATCTCCAAAGGGCGTTCCAGAGTAGTACTGGATCTCAACTCTCCAGTTGCTCTGGATAAAACCTTTTTGTTGCCCGGCGTACAAGATCAACCAACACGGCTGGTTATTGATCTGACCGAATCTTCTCCTGATGAGTTTGAAGCTGCGGTTGGTCAGGCCACTTCACATGCGCAGCCTGTAGGGGCGACGGCATCTGTTCCAAAGCAAGAAACTCAAGAGCCAGCTACATCGGTTGAAAATGAGCTGCCTGTGATCATTATCGATCCGGGGCACGGCGGTGTTGATTCTGGCGCAGTTGGCAGTAATGGTACGCTTGAAAAGGCGATCGTTCTGAATTTCGGTCGGTTTTTGAAAGAGAAACTGGATAAACTTGGCTACTATCAGGTCCATCTAACCCGTGATGATGACAAATTCATCTCTTTGGGAAACCGGACCAAGCTGGCGCGTGGGAAAGGGGCTGATCTGTTCATTTCCATTCATGCGGATTCGATCACAAATGGGGCAGAGACGACGCGTGGAGCCTCAATCTACACGCTCTCAGAGCGAGCGTCTGACCGAATGGCGGCTGCGCTGGCGCGCCGTGAGAACTATTCGGATGTGATTGGCGGGGTCGATTTTTCTGATGAACCTGAAGAGGTTACAGATATTTTGGTCGAGCTCACCCGCCGTGAAACCAAGAATTTTTCGATCCATTTTGCACGGTTGGTGGTTGAAGAACTTAAAAGCGCCACAACAGTTATTAAAAATCCTCTTCGTTCTGCGGGGTTCCAAGTGCTGAAAAGCCACGATGTTCCGTCTGTTTTGATTGAACTTGGATTTCTTTCCAATAATCTGGATGAGAAAATGTTAGGTTCTGATGAGTGGCGGGAACGCGTGTCGGATGCGATTGTTCAAGCGACGAACGGTTTCTTTCGGGCTAGAATTGCGCAGCAATAGCCGTTTGGTGTGGTTGTTTTTCGGGTGCGTATATGTCGCGGCTGTAGTGGGATAAAGGCTAAGTTCCTGCCTCAGCTTTGACATAATGAAAAGCGATTGGGTGCCAAACTGTAACAGTGAAGTCTGGATTCGATTCTGCTGCATTCATTTCAGGAAGAGACCTCTTGACCCTTAACGGGAAATGCATCAGGAACGGCGTTTGAAACTGCCTCTGGAATGCTGGCTTCACGACACGAACATTCTTAGCGGGAAAGCAAACGAGCCCGAATATGAGATTATTTTTAAAGTTCATTGGATATCTCTTTGGGATTTCAGTTGTTCTGGGGCTGATTGCAGCTGCCGGATTGTGGATTTATCTCAATGACATAACCAAGGATCTACCGGACTACACCGCGCTGAAAGATTATGAACCGCCAGTCATGACACGTGTGCATGCTGCTGATGGGCATCTTATGTATGAGTTCGCGCGTGAACGGCGTTTGTTTATTCCGATTCAGGCTATTCCGGACCGTGTGAAGCAAGCTTTCTTGTCTGCTGAAGATAAGAATTTTTATGAACACATCGGGATCGACCCGTGGGGCATTGGCCGTGCGGTGATCACCAACGTTCGTAACAGTGGATCTGGGCGCCGCCTTGTTGGAGCGTCCACGATTACTCAGCAGGTTGCAAAGAACTTCCTTTTGACTGGTGAGCAGAAGTATGAGCGCAAGATCAAAGAAGCGCTTCTTGCTCTGCGTATCGAGCAAGCGTTTACGAAAGAAGAGATCCTTGAGCTTTATCTGAATGAGATTTATCTCGGTGTCGGCGCTTACGGTGTTGGCGCTGCTTCCCTAATCCTTTTTGATAAATCTGTTCACGAGCTTGAGCTTGAAGAGATTGCGTATCTCGCTGCTGTTCCAAAAGGTCCGTCCAACTATCACCCATACCGCTACCGGGACCGTGCGATTGAGCGCCGGAACTGGGTCATCGACCGTATGGTTGAGAATGGTTACGTGACTGTTCAGGAAGGTATTGAAGCTAAGGCCAAGCCTCTTGATGTTAAGCTGCGTCCAACCGGTAACCTCGTGAAAGGCTCTGAGTATTTCTCTGAGGCTGTGCGACGCCAGTTGGCCGGTCAGTACGGTGAAGAGAAACTTTATGAGGACGGTCTGTCCGTTCGTACTTCCCTTGATCCTGAAATGCAGCTGAAGGCGCGTAAGGCACTGCGTGACGGCCTGGTTGACTTTGACCATAAGCGTGGCAAGTGGCGCGGTCCGATCAGCACGATTGAAATCACCTCCAGCGACTGGGGCGCGGCGCTTGCCAAAGTTCAGACGCTGAACGATGTTCCTGAGTGGACGAGTGCGGTGGTTCTGTCTGTGAGTAATCAGAAAGCCGTAGTAGGTCTTCGTCCAAAGCGCATGGCAAACCGGAAACTTTCTACTGAGCGTGTCCGTGCAGATCTCTCCCTGAGTGATATGAAATGGGCTCGCATCAACGGGCGTGCACCTCGCAATGTGCAGGAAGTGTTAAGCCCGGGCGATGTGATTTACGTTCAGCGTCAGGCGAGTGGCAAATACGTACTGCAGCAGGTGCCAGAGGTTTCGGGTGCCATTGTTGCCATGGATCCGAATACTGGCCGCGTTGTCGCGCTGGTTGGTGGTTTTAGCTACGCCGAAAGCCAGTTTAACCGCGCGACGCAGGCTTGGCGTCAGCCGGGCTCTGTGTTCAAGCCGTTCGTTTATGCAGCTGCGCTTGATAATGGTTATACGCCGTCTTCAGTGGTGCTCGATGCGCCTGTTGAAATTGAGCAGGGGCCGGGTCAGGCGCCATGGAAGCCACAAAACTATGGTGGCAAGTTCTATGGGCCATCTACTCTGCGTACGGGTATTGAACTGTCCCGTAACGTGATGACTGTTCGTCTTGCTCAGGATATGGGCATGGATCTGGTTGCTGAATATGCGCGCAGTTTTGGCATTGACGACAATATGATGCCGGTGCTCTCCATGTCTCTTGGTGCGGGTGAAACCACCGTGATGCGCATGACAGCGGCTTATTCCATGATGGCCAATGGCGGGCGCCGAGTGCAGCCTACTCTGATTGACCGTATCCAGAACCGTTATGGTGAGACTATCTATCAGAACGATCAGCTTGTTTGCACAGACTGCTCCGAAGAGTATTGGAACAATCAGGGAGAACCTGAGCTGATTGATACTCGTGAGCAGGTGCTTGATCCTATGACCGCCTACCAGATCACTTCCATGATGGAAGGTGTGGTCAAGCGCGGTACGGCGACAAGTGTTAAAGCTGTTGGCCGTCCTGTTGCTGGTAAAACTGGTACCACCAATGATGAGCGTGATGCATGGTTCGTTGGCTTTACGCCAGAACTGACTGTGGGTGTGTTCGTTGGATACGACACGCCTCGCAAAATGGGCCGCGGTGCAACTGGTGGTCAGGTTGCTGCGCCAATCTTCACGGCCTTCATGAAGGACGCTCTGAAGGATGCGCCTCCATTGGAGTTCCGTGTTCCAAACGGATTGCGTCTGGTGTCTATCAACCGCCGTACTGGTCTGCGGGCTGGTGCCGGGGCTCCGGGTACAATTCTGGAATCCTTCAAACCGGGTACATCGCCACCAGACAGTTACTCTGTCATTGGCTTCCAGGATGAGATTGGTATCCGTCAGGATCTGTCTCCGGAAGCCGGGCGTGCCGTTATGTCCGGCACAGGTGGACTTTACTAAAAACTTCATGGGCTGGTCTTGCTAACTGCATGACCAGCCCACAGTTTCTGTGGTCTGGCTGATTGCGGAAATCGTTTGCTGCGATTATGTTCGCACCCGACGCAGTGTTATTGACTGCACAGTTGTTTTTCAAAAAAGTGAGGTATCCGATGCGCGCCGAAATGGAGGCCATCGTCGACGAAATCAAGCAGGCCATAAGCCTGCTGAGGAGGCATCTTTGACTGGGACACTGCACTTGTCCGTCTAGATGAACTCAATGCGCTTTCTGAAGATCCAAACCTTTGGAATGACCCGACGAATGCGCAAAAACTGATGCGTGAACGTCAGCAGCTGGATGACAGCATTGGCGGTGTTCGCAAGCTTGAGCAGGATCTCGTTGACAATCAGGAACTGATTGAGATGGGCGAGATGGAAGATGATCAGTCCGTTGTTGATGAGGCTGAGGCTGCTTTGAAAGCTATGCTGGAACAGGTCAATAAGCTGCAGCTGCAGTCTTTGCTCTCCGGTGAAGCCGATGGAAATGATACGTATATCGAGATCAATTCCGGTGCGGGCGGTACTGAAAGTCAGGACTGGGCCAGCATGCTTTTGCGTATGTATCGTCGTTGGGGTGAGCAGCACGGCTATAAGGTCGAGCTGATGGAATACAATGACGGCGAAGAAGCTGGCATCAAGTCTGCAACTTTGCTTGTTAAAGGTGAGAACGCATACGGCTGGATGAAGACCGAAGCTGGTGTTCACCGTCTTGTTCGCATCTCGCCATATGACTCCAACGCGCGTCGTCATACGTCCTTTGCGTCCGTCTGGGTTTATCCGGTTATTGATGACAGTATCAATATCGAGATCAACGAAAGCGATTGCCGCATCGATACCTATCGCGCCTCTGGCGCAGGTGGCCAGCACGTGAACACGACTGACTCTGCTGTTCGCATTACGCACAATCCGACGGGTATTGTGGTTCAGTGTCAGAGTGAGCGTTCACAGCATAAAAACCGCGCAACTGCGTGGGATATGCTTCGCGCGCGTCTTTATGAAGCTGAACTTCAGCGCCGTGAAGAGCAGGCGAGTAAGGATGCTGCGTCCAAAACTGATATTGGTTGGGGACATCAGATCCGCTCATATGTTCTGCAGCCATATCAGCTCGTGAAGGATCTGCGTACAGGCGTGGAATGCACTGCGCCTTCTGACGTTTTGGATGGCGATCTGGATAAGTTCATGGAAGCAACGCTGGCGCACCGCGCATTCGGCAACGCGCCTGCTGCGGTTGAAGATCTGGATTAAGTCTGAATCTGTTGAAATGAATTAGAAAGCCCTGGAACTCAGTTCTGGGGTTTTTTTGTTTTCCAAATGGTTTTATGGAAGGTTGAACGCGACTTTGGTTTGTTTTTTGGGCTTGAAAATCGCTGCTAGTCTGTCGCCATTGCGGATGAAGCGCATTGGGTTGACTGGCTTGCCGTTGAGGCGCACCTCGTAGTGGAGGTGGGGGCCTGTTGAGCGGCCCGTATTGCCGACAGTACCTATAATATCGTCCATGTTGATGCGCTGGCCTTCGCTAACGAGTAGCTTGTGCATGTGGGCGTAGCGGGTTACTAGGCCGTTGTCGTGTACGATTTCCACGGAAAGGCCGTAGCCGCCGTTGTACCGTGAGAGTGAGACAATGCCGGTGCCGGTTGCTTTGACTGAGGTTCCGCGAGGTGCTTTGAAATCCAGACCAGTGTGGATTGCGGGTTTGCCAAGGAACGGGTCTGTTCGGGCTCCGTACGCACTGGAGATGTTGAAGCTGGAGAGCGGGCGGCCAAAGGGCAAGGCATCCACTTTGATATTCAATTCAATGCGTTGTTCAATGATCCGGCGTGCAGCAATCATGCTGCTGTCTAAATCAGCAGACCCAACGTGCTGATAGATGCCGCCAGCAGATGAACTTGGGGTAACAAAGACAGGCTGTGCAACGCCGGCTTTCTTAAGCAGCGTGTTTGCACGTTTAATGTCGTCCATTGCCGCTTGTGTGTAAGCAGTGAGCAAGAGTTGCCCTTGCGCTTGCTTTGCGTAGAAGTCTTTGTGAGGGGCAGCTGGCTGTGGCGCGGTGGATTGCTTGCCTGACAGTGTTTTCAGAATATCGAGCGGAGCATCGTTTTGTTGTGGCGCAAAAGATAGTTTGTTGGAGTGTGCAACACTGACTTCTCTTTGTTGCGGTTTGCGCTTTGGAGAAGGCGGGATGGCGGAGAGGACGAGGTTTGATTGTTCCGCCAATGTCACCAGCGCTTCGATTTCCTGAAACTGTCGTAACAGTTGCGCTTGCTGTTTGCGGGCAGGGGCACTCAGACCGGATGTATCCTGATCCAACCGTCCACGCATCTCACCGAGCTGAAATTTAAGGTCTCGAATTTCACTTTCATAGTTTTCACGGAGCGCCAATTCTCTGGATAATGTTGAATTAAGTCGCATCTCGCTGAGAGACTGTTGAAAGCTGCTTGCCAATACTGCGGAGACGACCGCCGTTGCCGCAAGACCGGAAACCCAATAGGCCATGGGAGGAATTACGCGCAGCTCAGATGTGATGCGCGAAAGCCACATTGGGCCATCCAATTTCAATTGGTTGTAATTGTTAGAAAACTCACTGCACCTGGAAAGCTTCATCGGATGACCACTTGCTCAGTTTGCCTACTGGAAATGATTTGTTAAATTCAATTAAAGTTAGTTATGGTTAATAAAGTCTAAGTGCAGTGTATCATTGGGTCAATTTGATGAGCGGACGATAGAAGCCCGGAGTGAGGCCTGCTTCTGATCTTGCCCTGTCATTAAACGGAGGCTTCAGCGGTCCTTTAAAAATGCTGTTTTACGAGCTGTTGAAAACGTGGCTCAGGACGTACACGATGCCTGTCACACATGAAGCGGAACCATTTTGCTCCATAGGCAACATGCCCTTTTTCATCGTGGTAGATCACATGTAGGACGCTGGCAGTGTCTTCATCACCGGTTGCGTTGGCCTTCTCTATCATGGATGGGGTGATGTCGAGGCCTCTGGCTTCGAGCACGAGCGGAATAATCGCTAGACGTGCTATTAGGTCTTTGCCGGTTGACTGGGCTGCTTGCCAGAGACCGTCATGGGCTGGCAGATCGCCATAGGCGTGCCCAAGTTTTGCAAGGCGTTCTTGGATGAGTGTGAAATGCTTTGCCTCTTCCAAACCAACGCGGACAAAGTCGTCATAGTAGGAACGTGGCATGGGTACATGGGTGAAGCGGCCGATCAGGTCCCAGGTGAGATCGATGGCATTGAGCTCGATGTGTGCCAGAGAATGGAGCAGGGCGACCTTGCCGTTTTTCCCTCCAACAGCGCGTTTAGGCATATCTCGTGGTGGGAGAAGTTCAGGCTTGGCCGGACGACCGGGACGATCCTGCATGGGCCTTTCGCCGGTGCCGCAGGAAATGGACAGGGCACCTTTGAACCATTGATTTGCAACGTAATACGCAAGCGCGACTTTTAGGTCCAAATCAGGTGTCTCTAGGATTTGGCGTGCGCCGTCCTTGAGGAGGATTTGGCGTGCGCCGTCCTTGAGGGACTTTACGCTGGTGTTTTCAGGGAGGGATAGATGCGCTTGCCCTGCAAACGCATCCGCATCATTCTTGCCTGGAAGTTTTGGCATTCTTTACTGGCTCAGACCTTGTAATTCTTCCAAGACATTTTCGACGTGGCCGGGAACGCGGACCTTACGCCAAATCTTGGCAATCTTGCCGGTTTTATCAACGAGAAATGTGGAGCGTTCAACGCCCATGTACTTCTTTCCGTACATGTTTTTTTCCACCCAGACCCCGTAGGCCTCACAAACTTCTTTCTCGATATCTGCCCCAAGTGTGACGTTAAGTCCGTGTTTCGCCTTAAACTTGTCATGCTTTAGTGGTGTATCGGGCGAAATGCCGATGATAACAGCATTGTGTTTTTCAAACTCAGCCGCATTTTCGGTAAAGGCAATTGCTTCTTTTGTGCAGCCTGGTGTGTCATCTTTTGGATAAAAATAAACG
Organism: Pseudovibrio sp. WM33; assembly: GCF_001623165.1. Taxonomy (NCBI): domain Bacteria; kingdom Pseudomonadati; phylum Pseudomonadota; class Alphaproteobacteria; order Hyphomicrobiales; family Stappiaceae; genus Pseudovibrio; species Pseudovibrio sp. WM33. Next base: position 30,895 of record NZ_LMCK01000024.1, on the reverse strand, counting down.
ACGACCGACTGGCCAGTTTGTTCTGATAGGGTGAATTGTCCTTGCGAATCTGTGGCTAAGGTAAAATCCGGTGCCAGCATGCCTTCCTGCGGTAAGGAAGGTGTCGCATCTTTCGTATCAGGCATTCTTTATTTGCTCCTGGGGTGCCATTTGGTCTCTTGGGACGCCGTTTTTTTGAGTATGGTGTAGATAAGCAATTAATCTTGCAGAGCACCTGTGATCACGCGATGCTATCGCAGGTTACGATTCGGTCAAAATCGAACGTACCACTAAAACAGGGAATAAGATTCTGGCTGTTGATGTTGGGAATACAGCAGAGCTTGAGAGCTCTCCTGTTACACGTCGTTTTAAGCGACGCGTAATATGGGGTGTTGTTTGCGTTTTTCTATTTTTAGCGTTTGGTTTTAGCGGATACCGGGTGATGAGTGGCCCGTTTTCTGTTCCCTACCTCGTGGATTGGGCAATCAAACAGTTTGAGAGCAAAGCGCTGAATGTCACCGTTGGTAGTGCGCAGTTTGATCTGTTTGGTGAAAATGGCAGCCGTATTCTCCTGGAAGACTCCCTTATTCGCGTCAAAGGTCGCACTGCTGCGACTGTGTTACTTCCACGGGCCGAAATCGGCATCAATCTGTCTGGGCTGCTGACCGGTGATCTGGAAATCACCAGTGTCGCGCTGGCACGGCCTTCTGCAACGATCAAGCTAGCGAGTGGATCAGAACCTTTGCCGCGGGTGCAAAACCGCGTGGTGGCGATCGACAAGTTTAGTGTGATTGCTGTTGAGGAGCTCAAACGCTGGCACCTTGAGAAAGTTGCTATTGAGTACGGCCGACTGGTAATCAATGCGCAGGGTGAAGAGTTTGTAGCTGATGGTATTGATGCAAATGCCGTGCTGCTGGATGATCTCTCCTTTGCAGTAAACGCCAAGATCGTAGGCCGTGAAGGGGACTGGTCATGGGATCTGAAGCGCACTGTTACACCTGAAACTGGTGCGAGAAACATTTCCGTCAATCTGCGTGATGCCTCGCTGCGAGATTTGTTGCCAACGCACAGTTTTGCTCGTGATGACAAGCTGGCGAATACGCGTCTGTTTGTTGAAGCGAATGCTGAACTATGGGCGACCGGTGAGTTTGTTGGCGCGGATATGAATGTTCGTACCTCTCCAATCTTCATCCGTACTGCTCCAGATAATTCTATCACCATTGACGAAGCATTCCTGGATCTCAATTTGCAGCGCGATAATCCCGATATTATTATCGGGCGATCTTATCTGCGCCGTAAAAACACACGCGTTGTGTTTGGTGGCGTTGTGCAGCCACCTGTAACTGAAGGTGCTGAGTGGAATTATTCGCTTGGTTCCCGGGAGATTGTTTTGGCGCCTGCTGATGTAAAATCGCCGCCGCTGCTGTTTCCTGATGCTTATGCATCGGGAACGTTTGATCCGACAAACTCCCTGATTTCTATTGAGCGAGCCCGTGCTGTTGGGCTTGATGCTGACATCAATGTTGCGGGGTCGTTCTACTACGGGAAACCGGGGCCGTCTCTTGCGCTATCTGTTTTCAGCCCGAGCCTGAGCTTTGGCGAAGTGTTGCAGGTTTGGCCGACGGTCACGGCACCGAAAACCCGAAACTGGTTGATTGATCACCTCGGCCCAGGCCGGGTTGATAATATTGCCTTGGATCTGGCGCTTGGGCCAGAAGCCTTTGATGGCGACCGGAGTACGCCTGCGTGGCAGGGAGATGGCCTTACAGCAACATTTGATGTGATTGATGGCTCAGTCAAAGCGCTCAAGACTCTGCCAGTGGTGCGAGACCTTACCGGGGCTGGCAAGATCGAGAACGAAGATTTCACGATCTCCGGCAGTAATGGTCATTTCCGTATGCAAGACGGGAACATCGTTAAGGTGCCAGAGGTTCAGTTTGCGATCAAGAATATCGCAGTACCAGGCGCGCTGCCTGCTGAGTTGTCTGTGTTGCTGACGGGGCGTGCTGACGATTTGGGTGTGCTTGCTGATGCAGAACCCATAAATGCGCTGGAGGGCTTTAGTGTCGTGCCTGCGGACCTTTCTGGCATGGGGGAAGTCCGCGTGGAAGCCTCGTTCCCGCTCATCAAGAATCTCAAGGTTAAAGATGTTGAGTGGCGGGCTAATCTGGATCTGAAAGATTTTACTAGTAAAGCGAAAATCTCAGGGCAGACCATTGAAAATGCAAATCTGACCGTTCAAGCGGATACAAAGCAAACCCAGATTTCAGGCAAGGGGAAGCTGAATGGCTTCCACTCTGAGATTGATTTGAGCACCAGCCGCGATGGTAGTGGCGCTGAAGACCGTCAGGGCGTGACGTTTGTTGCCAATGCCAAAGATCTGACAGACTACGGCGTTGATCTTCAGGGTTATGTCAAAGGCTCTGTGAAAGTCAGTTATGAAGACAGTGGCGGCGCGCAGGTGTTTGAATTGGACCTCTCAAAAGCTGCCATCAACGTTCGTGAGGTTGGCTGGAGCAAGGCGTCCGGTGTACGTGCAACCGCAAGGTTTCGTGTGACAAAAAATGGTAATGCCAGGACGCTCCATAACTTCTCATTCCTGTCTGAGGGTGTTGAAGTTCGCGGCAATCTGAAGATTGACGGCAATGGAAAGCTGGCGCTTGCCGACTTCTCCGCGTTCAATCTGCGCCCCAATGACAAAGCTAAGATGACTGTTCGTCCACGCCGTGGTGGTGGGTATCAGGTTGTTATGAATGCGGATCGCTTTGATGGCCGTGCCCTGTTGGATTCGTTTGGGGCAGATAAGGCAGGTGCTTCGACAAAGCGCAAAAGAGATGTGATTGCGGTTGACCTGACATTCCGGCGCCTGATCGGTTTCAGAGGTGTACAGGCTCAAAACGTGCGTGTTGATGGGCTCTTCCGTGGAGAGAGCGCTGTGAACCTTGCGGTTTCGGGCGCAACTTCAAGCCGTGGTCAATTCAATTTCACCGTGGGCGGCGAGGGGAAGCATCGCTTTGCAAAAGGCAAGCTGAATAATGCTGGTGAGTTCTTACGGTTTATGGACCTGTTCCCTCGTATGCGGGGTGGTAACGGACGTCTGGATATCCAGATGCCAACTGATACCAACTGGGCTGGTCAGCTGACTGTAAATGATTTCTCCATCACGGAAGACCCTGCGATTAAAGCGCTGAAAGGGATCGAGCCGAAGGAAATTCGCGGAACGCGGAACAGTGAGGTGTATTCTGCTGCAGTGAATTCTGGTGAGGCGTCTTTCCAAAAGATGCGCATGCAGTTTTCGCGCAGTGGAGATATTCTGAATGTTTCTAAGGGAACGTTGAGCGGTGCTATTATTGGCGGGACCTTTAGCGGGAATGCCAATCTGAAGAGCCGTCAGCTGGATATGGCTGGCACGTTTGTTCCTGCCTATGCCTTGAACAACCTGTTTGCGAAACTGCCGGTGATTGGTCTCATTCTGGGTGGAGGCTCTTCTGATGAAGGGCTGTTTGGCGTGACCTATAAGCTGGATGGTACTTTTGAGAAGCCTAAGTTCCAGGTCAACCCGATCTCTGCAATTGCGCCGGGTGTGTTCCGCCGTATCTTTGAATTTAAGTAGAGGTAACAGGGAGGTAGGCTGCAAAGCGCATGCAAACGTAGTCTGCTTCCCAACCTCTGGTTCTCGAATAAAGCAGCGGTTTGAGATGCTTGATTGTTTCTTTGTAAAATCGCTTCTTATGGGTCTCGCTCAGCTGCTCTGTGAGGCTGTTGGTAAAGAGTTGCAGCCATCCCTTCATTCCTGTTTCCAGCGGTGTCCTGCGTTCGATTTCTGTATGGTAGGTAACTGAGAAGCCCGCTTCTTTCAGCGCGCGCATATACGTTTCGGGAGGTGGGAAAATCCAGGGGCTCTTGTAGGGGCCGAAAGTAGGGTTTTCGGCGAACACGTTCTCCATTGCAGATCGGATGATGCGGCAGTTCCGGTCGCATCCCATTTCACCAACAAACCGACCTCCCGGCTTAAGAGCTTTCACAATACCGCGGATGACGCCCTTGTAGTCCTGCATCCAATGAAGGGCTGCGTTGGAGAAAACTGCGTTGAACTCCTTGTTAAAATTGAGATTTTCAGCAGGTATGAGGCAGGTCTTGATGCCTTTCTCATTCGCCTGCAGGAGCATGTCTCCTGCTGTGTCGACGCCGGTTACGATTGCCCCTCGGCTTTGGATTTCCTGGGCCAGCGTGCCTTCACCGCATCCCAGATCCAAAATGCTTTCTCCGGGTTGCACAGCCAGCAGTTCAAGTGCATCCTGCCCAAAGTCTGCGACATAGGCTGCGTGCTTCAAGTATTGTTGTGCGTTCCAATCCTGCATCGCCATGGGGGCTGCTCCTGAATACGAGAGAAGCAGTTTAGGTTATCAGGCCTAGTTCAAGGTGCAGCTGACTGGCTGTAATTGCATAAACTTGCAGTGTTTTGCAGGTAAAGAAAAAGCCGGGTGCATGACCCGGCCTTGTTAAAATCACTTTGATGCCAGCTTGTTAGACTGGCTTTACAAGAACGTGCTTTTTCTTGCCAAGGGAAAGTTTGATCACGCCATCATCGGTCAGATCAGCGTCGGTGATAGAGCGGTTATGATCCTGCTCCGCCTTATCGTTGATGCGTACAGCGCCGCCTTTGATGTTGCGACGGACTTCTCCGTTGGAAGAACACAGGCCAGCGGTTACGAAAGCGTTGAGGATGCCGAGGCCTTCTTTCAGCTCTGTAGCAGCAATCTCGATGGTTGGCAGACCAGCGGCATTGGCACCTTCTTCAAACGCCTTACGAGCCGTCTCAGCAGCTTTGTCAGCCTCGATACGGCCATGGAGCAGGGCGGTGGCTTCGGTTGCCAGCACCTTCTTGGCTTCGTTGATCTCAGCGCCTTCCATTCCTGCCAGACGTTTGATCTCGTCCATTGGCAAAATGGTGAAGAGTTTCAGGAACTTCTCAACGTCAGCATCTTCGGTGTTGCGCCAGAACTGCCAATAATCGTAGGGGCTGAGCATGTCTGCGTTGAGCCATACTGCGCCTGCTGCGGTTTTGCCCATCTTGGCACCGGAAGTTGTGGTGAGCAGCGGGGTGGTGAGGGCGAACAGTTCTTTGTCTGCAAGACGGCGACCAAGGTCTACGCCAGAGAGGATGTTGCTCCACTGATCAGAGCCGCCCATCTGCAGACGGCAGTCTGTGCGGCGATGGATTTCGAGGTAATCGTAGCCCTGCAGGAGCATGTAGTTGAATTCGAGGAACGACAGGTGCTGCTCGCGTTCCAGACGCAGGCGCACGCTGTCGCGCTGGATCATCTGGTTGACGGAGAAATAACGGCCAACATCACGCAGGAAGTCCATGTAGTTGAGTTTGAGCAGCCAATCGGCGTTGTCCATCATCATTGCATCAGATGGGCCATCACCGAATTGCAAAAACTTTTCAAAGACTTGTTTGATGCCGTTTTTGTTGCCTTCGATGTCTTCATCGGTCAGAACTTTGCGGCTCTCGTCTTTACCGGTCGGGTCGCCAACGCGTGTTGTGCCGCTGCCCATGAGGGTAATCGGACGGTGGCCGGTCTTCTGGAACCAATGCAGCATCATGATTTGTACAAGGGAGCCAACGTGCAGGCTGGAGGCTGTACAGTCAAAGCCAATATATGCGGTTACGGTCTCTTTCGCGCAAAGTTCGTCCAGACCTTCGGCGTTAGAGAGTTGGTGCAGGAAGCCGCGTTCTTCCATTGTCCGCATAAATTCGGATTTATATGAGCTCATTGGTCAAGCCTGTTCAATTTACTGAGTATTTCCAAGTTGAAAGGTCTATACCTGAGTTTTCAGCGGGATTCACTCGTTTTTTCTGGCAAGGCCCAAAAGCTGTGTTGGGGATTTGAGATTGTGCGGAGAATTTGGTGCTGAGGTGTGTGGAGTGGTATCTCCGCAACGCAAGTGTGTTTCCTCTCTGTTCTGCTCAGAGCGGAATGCGGCCAAATTTCAATAGGTTGCCGTGAGGGTCGTGGATGTAAAACTCTTCCATATCCCAGGGGCGTCTGGTGAGTTGCGTGAAGCGGGGTTCGCTCTTGCCGTCCTCTGGAAGGCCGAGTTTGCGATATTCTTCGTGAAGGTCGACGACGGGCCCTCCACGGAAATAAACGCTGCTGTTGTTGCACAAGTGCTTTTCTGTGGTGAGCCAGAAGTGGATTTCTAAAGTGTCTCTACGCAGAATCAGAAAGTCATCTTGTTCGTAAACGAGGTTGGAAAAGCCGAGCTTGTCTGCGTAAAACGCTTTTGTTTCCTGAATGTTGAGGGAAGGAAGTGTGGGGAGAAGCTCAATTGTGTCGGCTGCTGCAGTCATTGTTTTCTCTAAAATATGAATGTAATTGGTATATTTTAGAGGCTGCGGACTACTTTGCAATGGCCAAAAGAAAACCCCGCGTCCTTCTCGAAGGTCTAAACGGGGTTTTGCTTTTATAGTCGGATCGCCGCGATTTACCGTTTCAAGGCTATATGCTGGGGCGTTTGATATGATTTCCGCCCGTGTACGTCCGGGTTCGATCCGTGCTTACCGTCTGATGACGCTCGGTCGCTCAGGCCGTTTTGTAGTCTTGCTATATTGTAGCATCTTGCAGAGGGTCTTCATAAGTACCGAATTGCCTTTATAAAAACCGTACAACATGCAGGTCCGGTGGAGTCATTGGCTCTCCTTTTGTTGACCTGTACCTAACTTAGGAACGCTTGGGTTTTCTTTCAAGGGATGGGGGAGAAAATAGTTAGTGCTGCCTTAGTGAAGACGCTCTATTTTTCCAAAAAAGCGCGAAAAAGAAGGCGATCCGAGAGGATCGCCTTTGAAGAGTATGCGGGTCTAATCAGCACGGTCAGATACTGATAACCTCATTGCACTTAAACGCAGTTTCGTGACGTGGTGATGACATATCCTCTTTGCGCTCTAATGTGCGTTGGTTTGCGTTCTTTCGTGTTTTCTTGCGTTGCTGTGTAGAGGCGCTGTGTTGCGCGTAAAGCCATTGTTTACTGTCGCGACCCACTGGTCGATGAAAAAATCTAAACTAGCGCCTTCAAGGCTGCTGCGAGTTGGGTCGCGCCTTCCTTGCTGATTTTTGTATCGAGTTTTTCTTCCAGCATGCGCTCATAGGTTTGCCACATCCGGGCGCGGAGATCTTTTCCCTTTGAGGTGATGAAAAGGGTCTTGCCGCGCTTGTCCTTGAGGGCGGGTTTGCTCTCGACCAGCTGAGCCTTGGCAAGCGACTGGATAACACGGGAGAGGTTGGCCTGCTGAAAGAGGACACGTTGCTCCAGCTCGAATTGCCTCAGGCCATCGGGTGCGTTCTCCAGTTCCCAGAGGATGTCATACCAGGAGAGAGGGGGGAAACGCTCTGCTTTGAAGGCGCCTTCGATATCGGTGTAGATGGTCTTTTGCACTCGGTTGAGAGCGATCCAGAGAGAAACTGACTCTTTGCTGACAGACATCACATCCTCGTTATTTGTGCATTCCGCTCTTGAAAATGGTTTTCATTCATTTAGATGTATTTACATGCATATATATTAACATAATAAAAATCAACAGGTTAATGAGTGTGTATTTGCAGGAAACTGCAGTTTTTATGTGACAAACAGGGATATGAGGCAGGAAAAGCATGAGGCATTTCACGAAATTCGCCGTTGTTGCGGCATCGCTTGCATTCACAGCGTCAGCGCAGGCCGCGAGCTACAAATTTGATCCGACCCATACCGAGGTTCGGTTTTACTACAATCATGCGGGACTGACAGAGCAGTCTGGTGAGTGGAAGGTTGTTGGCGGGGAAGTGGAGTTTGATCCGGCAAAGATTGAAGAAACGAAAGTCAGTGTGACTATTGATCCGGCAAGCGTGGATACGGGTGTTGAACCGCTGGATGAGCATCTGAAAGGCTCTGACTTCTTTGACGCGGAGAAATTTCCTGAGATCACGTTCGTTTCCACATCCGTCAAGCAAACCGGGGCTACAGCTGTGACATTGGTGGGGGACCTGACCATCAGGGACCAAAAGCATGCGGTGGAACTGGACTTTCAGCTCAAACACAATGGCCCGCATCCGCTGGGAAGCTACTTTGACTACTATCAGGGGCAGTGGATCGGTGTAGAGGGTAAGGGAGCGATTTTGCGCAGTGACTTTGGTGTTGGTAAGTTTGCGCCATTGACCAGCGATCGCGTGCGTCTTGAGATCTCTGCGGAGATGAGAGAGGGCGGCTGGTAAGGTCTCTGCTTTGCTGATGCAGGTTTGTATCGCCAGATGAGATCCAGGTGATGGAAAAAACAAAACCCCGACTGAGGCCAGCCGGGGTTTTATTGTGCCTAGATGAGAGGACTGCTTTTGAAAGGCGTCTCCTGATTTGAGCCGAAGCTCGTCTTATGGATACGCCATAGGTGCATTGGAGTTAAAGCAGTCCCTTCATAACTTAGACGGAGTAGTACATGTCGAACTCAACTGGGTGAGGGGTCATGTCTGTGCGCATGACTTCTTCCATCTTCAGTTCGATGTAGGCGTCGATCTGGTCGTCATCGAATACGCCGCCTGCTTTGAGGTATTCACGGTCTGCATCGAGGCATTCCAGAGCTTCACGCAGAGATGCTGCAACAGTTGGGATCTCGGAGAGTTCTTCTGCTGGCAGATCGTACAGGTTCTTATCCATTGCATCACCAGGATGGATCTTGTTCTTGATGCCATCAAGGCCAGCCATCAGCTGTGCAGCGAACGCCAGGTATGGGTTTGCGGAAGGATCCGGGAAGCGAACTTCTACACGCTTGCCTTTTGGAGAAGATGTGAATGGAATACGGCAGGATGCTGAACGGTTCTGGGAAGAGTATGCCAGAAGAACTGGAGCCTCATAGCCCGGTACCAGACGCTTGTAGGAGTTGGTGGACGCATTGGTGAATGCGTTCAGAGATTTCGCGTGCTTCAGGATACCGCCGATGAAGTACAGAGCATTCTCGGAAAGGTCAGCATACTGGCTGCCAGCAAAGGTTGGCTTGCCGTCTTCCCAGATGGAGAAGTGGCAGTGCATGCCGGTGCCGTTGTCGCCGAAGACTGGCTTAGGCATGAAGGTTGAGGACTTGCCATAAGCGTGTGCAACTTGGTGAACCACGTACTTGTAGATCTGCATGTGGTCAGCACAGGTTGTCAGGGTCTGGAACTGCATGCCGAGTTCGTGCTGAGCAGCTGCCACTTCGTGGTGGTGCTTTTCAACTTTAACGCCCATGTCAGACATGACGGTCAGCATTTCAGAGCGGATGTCCTGCGCGCTGTCAATTGGTGGTACCGGGAAGTAGCCGCCTTTTGTGCGTGGACGGTGACCGAGGTTACCAGACTCGTACTCGCTGTCCATGTTGGATGGCAGTTCGGAACAATCCAGCTTGAAGCCGGTGTTGTATGGGTCTGCTGCAAAGCGAACGTCGTCGAAGATGAAGAACTCAGCTTCTGGGCCAACAAATACGGTGTCGCCAGCGCCACATGCTTTTACATAGGCTTCTGCGCGCTTAGCTGTCATGCGTGGGTCACGGTTGTAACCTTCGCCTGTGCGTGGGTCGAGAACGTCACAGAAGATGGACATGGTGGACTGCGCGAAGAATGGGTCGATATGAGCTGTTTCCGGATCTGGCATCAGCATCATGTCGGATTCGTTGATTGCTTTCCAACCACCGATAGAAGAACCGTCAAATGCGACGCCCTCTGCGAACATGTCTTCGTTCACCTGGGAGATATCCATGGTGACGTGCTGCAGCTTGCCGCGCGGATCAGAAAAACGAAGATCTACGAACTTTACGTCTTTTTCCTGGATTTCTTTCAAGACATCAGCGGAGGTTGTCATAACTTCCTATTCCTCTTATTAAAATCGCCAGTGGCGCAGTGTTGTAAACTGGAAGACCAAGTGTGTGGGGTCGTTGCCCCTAAATCATTCAGTCTTCGTGATTTTCGAGTGGTACTCAGAGTTAAACGGCGTCTTCGCCTGTCTCTCCGGTACGAATACGGATTGCTTCTTCGATGCTGGAGACAAAAATCTTGCCATCACCAATGCGGCCGGTCTGTGCGGCGTCGCGAATGGCTTCTACAGCTTTTTCTACAAGATCATCGTTGAGTACGATTTCCACCTTAACCTTTGGCAGGAAGTCCACCACGTACTCGGCGCCACGATAGAGTTCTGTATGACCCTTCTGGCGGCCAAATCCTTTTGCCTCGGTAACGGTGATCCCCTGAAGACCAACCTCCTGAAGTGCTTCTTTCACTTCATCCAGTTTGAACGGCTTAATGATCGCCTCAATTTTCTTCATGGTCTTCACACTCTCAGTTCGTCTTGTATCTGCGTGCGCTGCTGATCTGGCATGCTCTTAAAAATGATCAGCGCGTGTGCAGAAAGTTCGCGATTCAAAACTTACGGAAATATGAATGCAGAAACCGTGCCAGTTTTGAAATTTTCTTAAAAAGCCGCGAAAGCGGGCAGTTTTCTCCCTTAATAATAATGGGAAACTGCATCTGAAATATATCTGGTGCACAAACACTGCGCATAATGGTTAAAAAATAGGCAGTGCACCTTTTGTTCATCTCGCCTGAAACTAGGTGTTGGTTCCTTGTGCAAGGCAGGGTTATGGTTGCTATGGAAAAAGCTGTTGCAGATTTTGCGCGTTCCTATGGAAGCTGACAGTCAGTTTTTGGCATGCGCTTGAAGGAGCGAGTGATGAGGTTGGTTTCTCTCGACCATGTCGTGCTTACCGTTCATGATGTTGAACGTACCAGTCGGTTTTATCAGGATGTGCTGGGTATGGAGGAGATCATATTCGGAGGCGGGCGGAGGGCCCTGCATTTTGGGCAGCAGAAGATCAACCTTCAGCCCATCGATGTGGATCATACTCCGATCGCGCAGGAACAGGTGCCGGGGACCGCAGATCTCTGCTTTCTGGTTGAGAGTCTGGATTCGGCCATTGCGCGGCTGAGTGCTGCCGCCGTGACGATTGTGGAGGGGCCTGTGTTCCGCACAGGTGCCAGTTCGCCGATCCTGTCTGTCTACATTCGCGACCCTGACGGCAACCTGATTGAGCTTTCCCAGCCTCAGGATGTGGTGATTGCCAGTGATGAGCGGGAGGCTGCCAGGAATGTGAAGAAGAAGCCGCCAAAGTCCAATCGCTAGGCGTGTTGCCCAGCTCTGATCGTATGAAGCTAGCTTTTATTCTATGCAGATTTGGAGCTGGTTTGCTGCATGATGTAGTCGAGGACTTTTTTCGCTTCGTCCGGTTGCAGGAGCGGATCCTGTAAAAACTGGCTTTGCTGCATGTCGTCCAGACTGCTTCTCTTCTTCGGATCTATCTGCATGGAATTGTTGACGAAGCGGGCGTACGCAGACTCGTAACTCTCGTTGTAATAACCGGGCTCGCCAGCCAGATCAGGATCATCTGTTGGCGTGAGGGCTTTCTCCGGGCTGTTTTCTTCGCCGGTTTGGGATTTTGAGTTGCTCAGTTTGCGCACAACATGGAGAGCAAATGCATAAGGGCTGTCGCAATCCGGCGCGCCCAGAAGATTGGCTTCACCTTCACCGCCGCCGTATACCATCTGGCCAACGGCATAGCCGTCCTGTTTATCGTCCAGGCGGTCACGATCCTCTGCGTCTTTGAAGGCGGCGGCGATGGCTTCCGGGCTGGAATATTCCGGGGTGCCGAAGTCCAGTGGATCTTCTCCAATGGTGCCTGCAAAACCAAAATCAGCGATCTTGAGAGATTGGCTGTTCTTGTCGAACAGGATGTTGCCCCCTTTGATGTCATTGTGACTGATGCCTGCCGCGTTGACATGCTTCAGACCGTCAATCGCTTCATTCGCCATGAATTGTAAGGCGCCCCAATATTGAGAGTGACTGAGCTTGTTCTCTTGGAGGAGTTCTTCGGCGCCTTCGAAAAGGTCACCTGCTTCACAGCCTTCCACGTATTCCATAGCAAGGCCGGTTTCACCGTCGATCTCGTGTATTCCGTAGCACTGTACAACGTTCTTGTGCGGGCCTGCGGCCATCAGCTTCCCGTAGATCTGGGCTTCTTTTTGCAGGGCGTCTTTGCCTTTTTGCGACCGTGCGGTCTTGAATGCGATGGACTTTCCGCTTTTCTCGTCCGTGTACAAGCTCACTTCCCCGAAAGATCCTGCGCCCAGTCGTTTGGCTCGTTTGAGATTGTCGGAGGGGAGAGCCATTGTTGCTTGTGCTTCCGTGCTCTCGTCCTCCTCGGAGAGGCTTGGCTCGTCGACGCTGCTGACTGTGAACCTGTTGGTGGGGGAAGCTGTGGGTGTTGGTGGTTGCTCCAACTCATCTTCTGAGGGGCTGTCCTCGCCCACATTGCTGACTTCAAACCGGTTTGCGGCGGGCTGAGGTTGTTCCGGCTCTGTGTCGCTCTCTTCATCCTCTGAGAAGCTTGGTTCGTTGACGCTGTTGACTGTGAACCTGTTGGCAGGGGAAGGTTTGGGTGTTGGTGGTTGCTCCAGCTCGTCATCGCTCTCCTCGTCTTCTGAGGAGCTGATTTCTTCGACGTCGCTGACGGTGAACCGGCTGCTGGTGGCCATGTGGGGATGGTCGAAATCTGGTTCTGTCTGGCCGTCCTCTACCGAACTTTCACTCAGGCCCAGCAGGGTAATGACATTGTCTGCCCACGCGCTGATCTGGGCATCCTGAGTTGATGGATCATTCGACGGGTTCTGAAGAGGGCGAGGCGACTTTGTCATGTTACAGGTCTTGAGCTGTTTGCGATCGTTTGCTCACTCCACTGTAAACAGAGGCGATGTTGTTAAGGTGTATCGAAATGGAGAGATGTGATTAAAATGTCCCTGAAGGGGCGCAACAAAAAAGCCGACCACGAGGCCGGCTTTCTGATGGTTATCATTGCAAGGAGCAGATCAGGTTTGTTGCATGAGAGCTGCGAGTTCTGCCTTGTGGTCTTCTTCCATCTTGGTCATGAGGCCTGAGATCACCTGACGGGCTTCGTCTGGCTGACACAAAGGGTCAGAGATGAAGTTGGTTTTCAGGAGCTCTTCTGCGGTGCCACGCACATCGATGTCCAGCAGGGTTGAGATATTGACGAACTCAACATGAGCGATTTCGCCGCCCTTGCCGAAATGGCCCGGTGTGCCTGCAACGGCTGGGTCATCGGCCTGATTGAGCGCCTGATACTCAATGGTCTCACCGCGACGCTCGATATCTCGAAGTTTGGAATGCAATGCAAAGCCAAGTGCGGCAGGATCTCCAGTATTTTGTGCACCAAATAAATTCTCGGCATGTTCGCCTGCGCGGTAGGTCATCTGACCAACGGCAAAGGTGTCCTGCTTCTCATTGGCGCGTGGTTTGTCTCCATCTTTGTGTGGAAGAGACAAAAGAGCTTCCGGAGTGCCAATAGTGACAGGATCAATGCCGATTTTTGCTGCGCTGCCAAAGTCGACGATTTTAATCGCCTGACTTTCCTTGTCATAAAGGAGGTTGCCGCCCTTTATGTCGCTGTGGCTGATGCCTGCCTGAGCCAGATGGTGCACGCCGCTCAGAACATCGCGCATAATGAACTGCACGGTGCCCCAGTACTGGGAGTGGCTGAGCTTGTTGTCTGTGTACAGCTTTTCGGCAGTGGTGAAGAGCTTGCCTGCTTCGTAGCCTTCTACATGCTCAAGGGCGAGGCCTTGTACGCCCTGGACTTCCACGATGCCCATGCTTTTGACGATATTATCGTGAGGACCGATCTGGGCAATTTTGCCGTAGACCTGTGCCTCTTGTTGCAGGGCCTGCCAACCGGCTTCGGTGCTTGCGACTTTAAATGCGAAGGACTTGCCGTCCTGATTGACAAGATAGACTTCACCATTGGCCCCAGCACCAAGGCGTTTGGCGTTTTGCTCAAGCGCGGTGCGGTCTGCTTCAAAAGGGGCGGTAGCCTCCTGCGTTACACTTTCTGAACTGGTTTGGCTCGGTGGCTTTATCCGGTTTGCAAGCGTTTCAGTTGAAGCGGTGTCGAGGGGCTTTGTGTTACTTGTTGTTGGCGGTGTTGAGCCCTTTGGTGTCTCAACAGACACGCCGCGCGCTTCCAACGTCTCTGATTTTTTTGGCGCAGAGTTTTGTTGTGCACTTACGTCGTTCTGGAGTTGGCTCTGATCAACTGGAGTATGCTTGGGAGAGTTGACGGAATGCATGGATGAGAGACCTTTACAGGCGAATAGACGTCGTGCTCCAGTCCGGTTCTACGGCTTTGGAGGTTTGGGTGGATTTCGTTTCAGAAAGCCGTGCGCATACCTGCTCGCGAATTTGCATCAGGTTGACCAGTGTGTTCTCCAGTGCAAGGCCATCTGTGAACCGGAGTGTGGCCTGAGCATTCAGTTGCAAGTCACCAGATTGAGACAGGCCGAGGAAAGCTCCACGTAGGAGATCCACATCCTGATTGAGCTCCAAAGCCGCCTTCAGTGTGTTTTTATCTTCTGCAAGAAGGAGGCTGGTGATTATATAAATGAGATCAGAGCTTTCATTGAGTTCGACCGACCAACGGCTTCCGTTTGCTTCTTCAATAAGAAATAGTCCAGTATCAGGCTGGGTGGTCATACCCAGACGTCGTGCGAAAGCAGTCATTAGCTGGTCGTAGTGGGCTCGTCTCTCGTGCATGTTTTCGTAGTTTTCCCGAAGTGGTGCGCTGGTATCAACATTTACTCAGGAAGTGCCTCTTAAATCTGTGCCTTTTAGCACTAGCTTATGTTTTGTGAATTTTCGTGATCGAAAAAACGTCGCGGCAACTGGGTAATGATGGACCAAAGTCTTAGGGATAGTGGGTCATAAATTTCTCAAAGCCTGATGGATAGGGAATTGGAGAGCTTTATGCATGAGTTGTTGACACCATTGCAGATGAAGAAGGCAGATCGCCTGACCATCGAGGGTGGCTTTCCCGGTATTGTGTTGATGCATAATGCGGGCAAAGCTGTGTTTGAAGTGATGCGCCAGATCCTGCATCCTTATTCGCGGGTTCTTGTGTTTTGCGGCCCCGGAAACAATGGAGGAGACGGCTTTGTTATTGCGCAGCTTGCGGACAATGAAGGCTTTAATGTTTCTGTCGGGCTGGTGTGTGATCCGGAAACTCTCGAAGGCGATGCGGAGCTTGCCTATGACGAGATGGATCTTGATTTAACTTCAATGGATAACATGCGGGCTGCGCTGGAAGAGCTGGGTGAGGACGACGTTATTGTTGATGCCTTGTTTGGTGCGGGCCTCTCTCGACCTCTGGATGATGAAGTTCTGGCGCTTGTGCAGCACATCAATGACAGTCCGGCGCAATGTGTCGCAGTTGATCTGCCCTCCGGTGTGAGTGGCCGCAGTGGCGCTGTGCTGGGTGAGGCTGTGCATGCGGATATGACGGTGACGTTTTTTCGCGCCAAGCCGGGGCACTACCTTTATCCGGGCCGGGGGCATTGCGGTGAGATTGTTATTGAGCAGATCGGGCTGGAGGATTCTGTCTTAGAGAAGGTTGGACCAACAGCTTTTTACAACTGCGATAAAATTTGGGGAGATCTTCCTGATCAGCCGGCGGTGGCAGGGCATAAATATAACAGGGGGCACACTGTTGTTGTGAGTGGTCCCAAGTTTGCCACCGGTGCGAGCCGTCTTGCGGCGTTGGCTGCACAGCGGGCGGGGAGCGGGCTTGTGACTGTGGTGGCGCGGGAGCAGGCGGCTCTGGTCCATGCAGCGCATCTGACGAGTATCATGATCCGCCCGGCTGAGCGTATTGCCGACTTTGAACGTATTTTGGAAGACGAGCGGCTCAACTCCGTGGTGATCGGACCGGCAGCCGGTATTGGCCGTGAGACGCAGGAGCGGGTTGCTGAGTGCCTTTCCGGAGAGCGCGGTGTGGTTCTGGATGCGGATGCGCTTATGTCCTTTGAGGAAAACCCGGAGCACTTGTTTGCCTATATTGCGGATTCTGACTGCGCTGGGCGTGTTGTGCTGACACCTCATGAGGGCGAGTTCCGTCGATTGTTTCCTGATTTGTATGATCCCACTTCCACAGATTGCAAAGTGGAACGCACCAAGAAGGCAGCGAAACAGGCTGGTGCTGTGGTTGTGCTGAAGGGGGCGGACACGGTGATTGCAGACCCTGAAGGTCATGTGTCCATCAATGCCAGTGGCACGCCCTGGCTTGCAACAGCAGGGTCTGGTGACGTGCTGGCGGGTGTGATTGCCGGATATCTGGCGCAAGGACTTGGTGGCTATGAGGCCGCTGCGAAAGGTGTTTGGGTGCATGGCCGGGCCGCTGAAATTGCCGGAGCCGGACTTATTGCGGAAGATCTGGTTTCGCATATCCCGGATGTGCTCACCGAGCTGGTTCAATTTTTGGGTGATTTTTAAAGCTTCCCCGCCCAAGGGATGGGTTTACCCTCTGAGATATCTGGTGGGAATCATCAATATTTGTGATAATTAATCTACGAAACGTCATGCGTATCATTTAGTGAGACAAGTAATGCGATAGGCAGACGAGAGAAGGGGGAGGGTTGCGCGTAAAACGTGTGATCGTCTTCGCCTTCGGGACGATATTACGGATATTCTTATGAGCAAGACGACACAGCACTCTGCAGCACTCCGCCAGATCATCGAGGCGCTGGCACCGTTTAAAGACCATGATGCTAAAATGCAGGTCTCGACGGTTTTGACATTGCTTGAAATTGCCGTTCATCAGGAGGAGGGGGTGACGATCCATCCTCATGGCCTTCAAAAGAAGATTGGTTACCAATCAGGAACCGCGACCCGCAACATCTATTACTGGTGCGAAGGGCACAAGGATGTGCGTGGCGGACATAACTATGCCCGTGTTGAGGCGGATAAAACGGATGGTCGCCGCCGGGAGTTGTATCTGACCGAAAAAGGCGCGGCTTTTATGCAGCGGGTTCTGACGCCACTTTGTGAGTGAGTGGAGAGGCTTGCTGACTGGCAATGCACGAGCCAGAAAAGAAAAAGGATGTGATGCGATCTCCTGCTTGAGAAATTAGCCCCGGATTGTCGTAATGCACAGTTTCATAGGTAGAAATGGCGTGGAAAACCGAGAACTGGGCATAAACAGCGTATTAGGTGGTTGACTTCTCTTAGGTTCCCATTTAGCTACCCCTCCAACGCGGCTGTGGCGAAATTGGTAGACGCACTAGATTTAGGTTCTAGCGGGAGACCGTGGGGGTTCGAGTCCCTCCAGCCGCACCATATCCCCGGTGATACGGTGCATAAATAAACGACCGTAGCTTATCGGAAACGGAAAAGTTGAGGGCGTTGTCGAGGTTCGGTTTATGCTCACCTTTTCGTCAGGCGGATAAGAGCTGAGGGATTTTCTCCCGAAGCGTTTTCCCCCCTTCGAAATTGGTGTTATGTTTACCGTGCTGGGACAAACCATATTGGTTTGTCGGTACGCGTCCTAAATCAAGGACGAAGCAAAGACCATGCAGGTATCAGAAACCCTGGCCGAGGGCCTAAAGCGCGAACTCAAAGTCGTTATCCCGGCGACGGATCTGGCGACCCGCCTCGATGAATATCTTAATGACATGAAGTCAAAGGTAAACATTAACGGCTTCCGTCCGGGTAAAGTTCCAGTTTCTCATCTCAAGAAAGTTCATGGCCGTCAGGCAATGGGTGAGCTGATCGGTAACCTGATCAACGAAACCACTGCTAAGACCATTGAAGAGCGCAAAGAAAAGCCAGCTCTTCAGCCAGAAATCGATCTTTCTGACGATGATGCTGAGAAAGTTTTGGCTGGTGAAGCAGATCTCGCTTACACCATCTCCTATGAAGTTCTGCCTCAGTTCGACATCGTAGATTTCTCTGCGATTGAACTTGAACGCCCAATCGTTGAAATTTCCGAAGACGAAGTTGACGAGCAGGTTAAGCAGATCGCAGAAAGCAACCGTCCATTTGAAGCGCGCGAAGAAGGTGCTGCTGCTGAAGACGGTGACCGCGTTACCATGCATTACCTCGGCAAGCTTGACGGCGAGCCATTTGAAGGTGGTGAAGATGAGAACGGTCAGCTGGTTCTGGGTTCTGGTCAGTTCATTCCTGGTTTTGAAGAGCAGATCGTTGGCCTGAAAATCGGTGACAAAAAAGTCATCGACGTGACCTTCCCTGAAGAATACGGCGCAGCAAACCTTGCTGGTCGCGCAGTTACCTTCGACATCGACGTTAAAGGCATTGAAGCTGCTGGCGAAGTTTCCATTGATGATGAAATGGCAACCAAGCTGGGTCTTGAATCCCTTGAGAAGCTGAAAGAAATCGTTCGTGGCCAGATTGAAAGCCAGTTCGGTGCAGCTACCCGTCAGAAAGTAAAGCGCGCTCTGCTGGACAAGCTGGACGAAGAGTACTCCTTCGAGCTGCCTGAAAAACTTCTGGAAACAGAATTTGACGGTGTTTGGAAGCAGGTTGAAGCTGACATGCAGCAGTCCGGTAAAACCTTCGAAGACGAAGAAACAACCGAAGACGAAGCTAAAGCTGAATACCGCAAGATCTCTGAGCGTCGCGTACGTCTCGGTCTGGTTCTTTCTGAAGTTGGTGAGCAGAACAAAGTTCAGGTTACCGACGAAGAAGTTCAGAAGGCTCTGTTCGACCGCGTTCGTCAGTTCCCAGGTCAGGAACAGCAGGTGTTCGAATTCTACAAGAACAACGAACAGGCTCTCGCTTCCCTGCGTGCCCCAATCTACGAAGAGAAGGTTGTGGACTACATTCTGGAACTCGCGAAAGTTTCCGACAAAGTTGTGTCCAAAGAAGAGCTGATGGCTCAGGACGAAGACGAAGCATAATTGTTGGGATTACCCAAGAATTTCGGAAAGGGGGCCTTGTGCCCCCTTTTTCTTTTTTGACATCTTGAATTTTGAGGTGGAAAGCCGAAATATCTGAAGCCGTCTTAAGTGCATAGGCCCAATGTGGTCTTTAAGCTCCCTTATAATTGGGATAAGACTATCGGGTCTTATGGAAACACTCCATAAACCTTGTGGCTTTACCTTTTGGCAAGTGCCTTTAAGACAAGGGCGACATCCCGTGGGTGGGCGTGGCGCTTTTTTCGACATAAGTTTCTTGCAGGCTTACCGGAATGCCGGATAAGTTACCGAGCTTTACGAAGCTTTCTGCATATTTAAAATGGATGACGCATGACCGATCCTGTTGAGTATTTCACGAACAGCCTGGTGCCAATGGTTGTAGAGCAAACCAACCGGGGTGAGCGGGCCTATGATATCTTCTCAAGGTTGTTGAAGGAACGTATTATCTTCCTGACCGGTCCTGTGGAAGATACTGTGGCTACACTGGTGTGTTCCCAGTTGCTTTATCTGGAAGCGGAAAACCCGAACAAAGAAATTGCACTTTATATCAATTCCCCGGGTGGTGTTGTGACCAGTGGTCTTGCTATTTATGACACTATGCAGTTTATCCGTCCGAAGATTTCAACTCTTTGTATCGGTCAGGCTGCAAGCATGGGTTCCCTGCTTTTGGCTGCTGGTGAAAAGGGTATGCGCTTTTCTTTGCCAAACAGCCGCGTCATGGTTCACCAGCCTTCCGGTGGTTTCCGCGGGCAGGCGGCAGACATTATGCTGCATGCACAGGAAATTCTGAAGCTGAAGCGTCGCCTCAATGAGATCTATGTTTCTCATACAGGTCAGACTCTTGACGCTGTTGAAGAAGCGCTTGAACGTGATAACTTTATGAGTGCAGATGCGGCGAAAGAGTTCGGTCTGATTGATAACGTTATCGAAAATCGCGAGAGCTTGAACGTTATCGAACCAGCTTAAAGCCGGTTTTATAAAGTAACTCGCGCGCAAGTTTTTTTAACAGGGAATGAACTTTGCGTGCGAGGCTTAAAGGAATGTTGATTATTGCGAGCCAAATATCGCATAAGAGAATGGCTATTAGTGATTTCCAAAGCTTCCCTCTGGAAGCGGAACACAAAACGCGATAAGTCAGTAGAACGTCGCGGCGAAAGTATCGCTGTCGAACTAAGAATTCTAACAGGGGCTGTGTCCCTTGAAACGATGCGGGGTTATATCTCATGAGCAAAGCCAGCGGCAGCGACAGCAAGAATACGCTTTACTGCTCGTTTTGCGGAAAAAGCCAGCATGAGGTCCGTAAGCTGATTGCGGGTCCGACCGTATTCATCTGCGATGAGTGCGTCGAACTCTGCATGGACATTATTCGCGAAGAAAACAAATCTTCGCTTGTGAAGTCTCGTGATGGGATTCCGACACCTCAGGAAATTCGTGGTGTTCTTGATGATTACGTGATTGGTCAGGGCCGAGCCAAAAAGGTTCTGTCTGTAGCGGTTCATAACCACTACAAGCGCCTGAATCATGCTTCCAAGAACAACGATGTTGAACTTGCTAAGTCCAACATCCTTCTGGTTGGTCCTACCGGATGTGGTAAAACCCATCTGGCACAAACGCTCGCCCGAATTCTGGATGTTCCGTTTACGATGGCTGACGCAACCACGCTGACTGAAGCGGGTTACGTTGGTGAAGACGTTGAAAACATTATTCTGAAGCTGCTTCAGTCCGCAGACTACAATGTTGAGCGTGCGCAGCGCGGTATTGTCTACATCGATGAGGTGGACAAAATTACCCGTAAGGCAGAAAACCCATCCATCACCCGTGACGTTTCTGGTGAAGGTGTTCAGCAGGCACTGCTGAAGATCATGGAAGGGACTGTTGCCTCTGTTCCGCCGCAAGGTGGTCGTAAGCATCCGCAGCAGGAATTCCTGCAGGTAGATACAACAAACATTTTGTTTATCTGCGGTGGTGCATTTGCTGGTCTGGACAAGATCATTTCTGACCGTGGTCGCAAAACCTCTATCGGCTTTGCTGCTTCTGTGCTTGCACCTGAAGATCGCAAGACCGGCGAGTTGTTCTCAGAGCTTGAGCCTGAAGATCTGCTGAAGTTTGGTCTTATTCCTGAGTTTGTTGGCCGTTTGCCGGTTATTGCAACTCTTGAAGATCTGGATGAAGACGCTTTGGTGTCCATCTTGAGTGAACCTAAGAATGCGCTTGTTGCGCAGTACCAGCGTTTGTTCGAAATGGAAAACGTAGAGCTGACTTTCCATGAGGACGCTCTGAAGGCAGTTGCCCGACGTGCGATTGAACGTAAGACCGGTGCTCGCGGACTGCGTTCTATTCTGGAAGCAATTCTGCTGGAAACCATGTACGAGCTTCCTGGCCTTAAGGGTGTGAAGGAAGTTGTGATTTCCGGTGAGGTGGTCGACGGCGATGCGCGTCCTTTGTACATTTACGAGGATCGTGCGGAGAATTCAGCAACCAGCGCGTAAGGCGATGGGGACTGATGAGCCAGTAGGCTTCGCTCACGGGTATTGAGTTTAATTTGGGCGGTAACTTCTTGAAAAAAGTGCCGCCCATTTTTTGTCTCATGTGTCTAGCATGATGATGCGTATGAGTGTTCTGCGTAAACGCGAACCAAGACCGGGAAGGATGGTGTTCCAGCTTAAGTGTGAGGACGATCAAACGGTGTTATACGCTCCTAATAACAGGAAAAAAGCTTATAATATCAACAGATCGCTGAAAGACTTGGAAGCGGAGTGCTTGACACTTGGAGGCGGTGTCTCCACCTAATAGGTCTAGTTCGCAGCTTGGCGAATTTGTTTGTGCCCGTTTTGGGGCGAGTGAATTCGGCCCTCGAAATTCTACGAGTGCCCTAAGGGCCTTAGTCGATTTTTATGTTGCGCTTTTTCGTAGCTTTCGTTGGAAAGCTGCAATTTGAAAGGAATAGAGATGGCTGACAATGAAATGCGCCCGGAAGAAGAGACAGAAAACTCTGTTTTTCCTGTTCTCCCACTGCGCAACATCGTCGTATTCCCTCATATGATCGTGCCGCTGTTTGTAGGGCGCGAGAAATCGATCCGTGCTCTGGAAGAGGTGATGGAGTCTGATAAGCAGATTTTGCTTGCGACCCAGATGAACGAGGCGGATGACGATCCGGATACCGATCAGATTTACAAAGTCGGTACCCTTGCAACAGTTTTGCAGCTGCTGAAGCTGCCAGATAACACCGTAAAGGTTTTGGTTGAAGGCGGTGCACGTGCCGAAATCGGCAAGTTCACTGATCGCGAAGACCTTTATGAAGCAGAAGCCGTTATTCTTGATGAAGCTGGCGGTGACGAGGTTGAGGTCGAGGCTCTTGGCCGTTCAGTGATTTCCGAGTTCGAGAACTACGTGAAGCTGAACAAAAAGGTGTCTCCTGAGGTTCTCGGCGCTGTTAATCAGATTGACGACTTCTCGAAGCTTGCTGATACCATTGCATCTCACCTTGCTGTGAAGATCCAGGACAAGCAGGAACTGCTTGGCACTGTGGCTGTCACCGACCGCCTTGAGAAGGTGCTGGGCATGATGGAGAGCGAGATCTCCGTTCTGCAGGTGGAAAAGCGCATCCGCTCCCGCGTGAAGCGTCAGATGGAGAAAACCCAGCGCGAGTACTATTTGAATGAGCAGATGAAGGCCATTCAGAAGGAACTCGGCGATGGTGAAGATGGCCGTGATGAACTTGCTGAGCTGGAAGAGCGCGTTGCGAAGACGAAGCTGTCCAAGGAAGCTCGCGAGAAGGCGAATGCTGAGCTGAAGAAGCTCAAGCAGATGAGCCCGATGTCTGCGGAAGCGACTGTGGTTCGCAACTACCTTGACTGGCTGATCGGCATTCCGTGGAGCAGGAAGTCCAAGGTTAAGCATGACCTGACGCTTGCTGAGAAGGTTCTAGATACCGACCACTTTGGCCTTGAGAAGGTCAAGGAACGCATTGTGGAGTACCTTGCAGTGCAGAAGCGCGCGAACAAGCTGCGCGGCCCTATCCTGTGTCTTGTTGGCCCTCCAGGCGTTGGTAAAACGTCTCTTGGTAAATCTATCGCGAAAGCAACCGGACGTGAATTTGTACGCATGTCTCTTGGTGGCGTGCGTGATGAGGCTGAAATTCGCGGTCACCGCCGCACTTACATCGGTTCCATGCCGGGTAAAGTTATTCAGTCCATGAAGAAAGCGAAGAAGTCCAACCCGCTGTTCCTGCTCGATGAGATCGACAAGATGGGCATGGATTTCCGTGGCGATCCGTCTTCCGCTCTGCTTGAGGTTCTTGACCCAGAGCAGAACGGTAGCTTCATGGATCACTACCTCGAAGTGGAATACGATCTGTCCGACGTCATGTTTGTGACCACAGCCAATACGCTGAACATTCCGGGTCCACTGATGGACCGTATGGAGGTCATCCGTATTGCTGGTTACACTGAAGATGAGAAGATCGAGATCTGCCGTCGTCACCTGTTGCCAAAGGCTGTGAAGAACCATGGTCTGAAGGATGGTGAGTTTGAAGTGTCTGATGGCGCTTTGCAGAAGACCATCCGTCTTTACACCCGTGAAGCTGGTGTGCGTAACCTTGAGCGTGAGATGAGCACTCTGGCCCGTAAGGCTGTGAAGGACATTCTGGTCAACGACAAGAAGACCATCAAAGTGGATGAAGAGCTGATTGAGGAATACCTCGGTGTGCCTCGCTTCCGCTTCGGTCAGGTTGAAGATGAAGATCAGGTTGGTGTTGTCACCGGTCTGGCATGGACTGAAGTGGGCGGCGAGTTGCTGACCATTGAAGGTGTCATGATGCCAGGTAAGGGCAAGATGACCGTAACCGGCAACCTGCGTGATGTGATGAAAGAGTCCATCTCCGCTGCTGCCTCTTACGTTCGCTCCCGTTCAGAAGACTTCGGCATTGAGCCTCCGCTCTTCGAAAAGCGCGAACTGCACGTTCACGTTCCAGAAGGGGCTACTCCAAAAGATGGTCCATCTGCTGGTATCGCCATGGCGACAACTGTTATCTCCGTGATGACCGGTATTCCGGTTCGTCGTGATGTGGCGATGACGGGTGAGATCACACTGCGTGGCCGCGTGCTGCCAATCGGTGGTCTGAAAGAGAAGCTTCTGGCTGCTCTGCGTGGCGGCATTAAGAAGGTTATGATCCCTGCGGATAACGCAAAGGATTTAGCTGATATTCCTGACAATGTGAAAAACGAATTGGAAATTATTCCAGTCGCTCGCATGGACGAAGTGCTTGAACATGCTCTTGTTCGTATGCCTGAAGCCATCGAATGGAGCGAAGAGGAAGAAAAGTCCAACTCCGAAGCATTGGTCAAAGATGACAAGGGTTCTGGGGTCGTTGCTCACTGAACCAGAGCGTCTGCTTGTGGATACAAAAGCCTCGGACAAGTTCCGAGGCTTTTTTTGGTTGATACTACACAGAAAATGGCCGTTTTCTGCGGTTCGCGGCTTGATTTGAACGCAATTTCGCACGAATGTCCGATTCAGGAGTGCAGCGCGAATCTAAAGCATTCCCCACGTTATTTTAGAAAGGGACAGTCATGAACAAGAATGATCTGATCGGGGCCGTTGCGGAAAAAACTGGCTTGACCAAAGCACAGGCAGGCGAAGCAGTAGAAGCATCTTTCGAAGCAATCACTGAAACCCTGAAGAGCGGCGATGAAGTTCGGATCATCGGATTTGGCAACTTTTCAGTTTCCGCTCGTGCAGCAACTGAAGGCCGTAATCCACGTACAGGTGAGACCATTCAGATTCCGGCTTCCAAGACGCCGAAATTTAAAGCTGGTAAAGGCCTGAAGGACGCGGTCAACGCCTAATTGGGCTTGTTCGTTTTGGGTTTAAAAGTCCCTGTTGTTCATTGGAGCAGTAGGGGCTTTTTTTATGCGCTCAATTCTGATGGGTTGCCGGTTTTTCGCTGTGACGACAAGCCTTTGTTTAATCAGGTAATTCACAGGGTGGATGGCTGCTCCAAGTTTTTTGCTGGTAATGTCGTTTTTTTCAATCTCAGGCCTTGCCAAGGGTAGGGAGGGCGGCTAAATAGCTCCCCACGCCACACGGCGTACCACCCTCGCGGGGGCGATTAGCTCAGTTGGTAGAGCGCTTCGTTTACACCGAAGATGTCGGGAGTTCGAGTCTCTCATCGCCCACCATTCTCTTTCAGAGGATGTTCAACGCTCCAGGATGGGCGATTAGCTCAGTTGGTAGAGCGCTTCGTTTACACCGAAGATGTCGGGAGTTCGAGTCTCTCATCGCCCACCATTCCTCTCAGAGGATTTCAAGTCTCCCGGATTTCCGCGGAGGCTTTTTTGTTGTCCGCACTCCTGAAAATTACCAAGAACGGTGCTGTTAAGCTTAAGACGGCGTTTCGGCAATTGGTTTCTCAAGGCTGTAGGGCAGGGTGCTAATCTGAGCAAAAACCAAAGGGTGATCTCAGGACCTTATAGCTAAGCTTGCTGCAATAGCCTGTGGAGCTTATTGCGGAGTGTGCTCTCATTTCGTCAACTTTTTGAGAGCTGCTTTGCCCTTAAATGAGTGAAATCCTAGTGTTCGGTTGGAAACAATCGTTTAGGACTTGCTCAAGAGCCGTTATTGCGCTGCTAAGTGTGCCGTAGATAACAGCTTGCATGACTGAGATCGTTTTTAACTCCGCGTGGCAATCAAGTATAACTACGTGGAGGCATGCGCCGTATGAGTGGTTCAAGTCATAAGCACCCTATCTGTCCGCCACTTGTGTGGCACACTCTGGTCACCATCCTTCTGGCAGGCATCGTTGCAGATGTGAGCTGGGAGATCTGGGCGCGCTATATCACGCCGTTCTGGGTTGGTGGTCCACTACAGCCAGCTGCACTTGTGCAGTCGGTCTTTGGTTTCAGAAGCCTTTTCTGGGCTGAAGTTATTCACGCCGTGGTTGGCGTCGTCTTCTATCCTATCGGATACCTCTATATTGCTCGTCCTCTGGCACGTGTGATCATTCCGCCGCTGCCATGGTGGGTTGTTGGTCTTTGCTATGGCGTTGGTCTTTGGGTGTTCGCGCTTTACATCATGGCGCACATCTTTGCTGGTCTTCCACCGTTCCTCGGCTTCATTCAGCTGACATGGGCGTCTCTGGTTGGTCACATGATCTTTGGCTTCATGACAGCCCTGATCGTGCGTATTCGCCACGGTTGGTGAGCTTCTTAAAGCTTTGATACAAAATAAAAGGCAGCTTCCCTGGGGAGGCTGCCTTTTTTGCTTTCGTTGGGCTGTATCTATTAGAAAGTCAGGTCTTGTGCTGGCTTTGAAGAGATTTGGAACGCACCCTTGCGGTTTTCAATCGCATCCTTGATTGGTTTGCTGCTGTAAAACACGAGGCGTATGCCACTCACGGTGTCTTCTCCAAAGACCTCCAGGCTGTGGTAGTCATTGCAGTTGTCTGACAGCTGGCGCAGCGCTTCTGCGTTGGATGGTTTCTCCAGAGCCTCCTTCAGGAGCTCGCCACTGTTGTTGACGTAAGTAATGCGGCAGGCTTTATCCTGTGTGGCAGTCATGTTCTCAAAGTGCGTGAGCACCGGGTAAGCATCCAGTAGCTTGCCCATGATAGCAGCGCGGGGAGCTGGGTTTTTGAAGCTGACTTCACGTTGCAGGCCGTAGATGTTTTCATCCTGAGTAAGCACGCTTACGGTTTCAGAGAGAGTGTCTTTCTCCAGTGAGCATACAGTCTTCGTTTCATCAGCTACGCACGCCTGATACCCGACTTTTTCCAGCAGGCCTTGCACGTCATGCTCAAAGCGCTCAACGGTCAGACCGTGAATTGACGGGAGGTTGGCCGGATCAAGAGCAAGGGGTTTGGAGGAGGTTACTGCGATCTGTGTTTCGTTCTTTGGTGACACGTTCGGAGTGGCATTCACGACCTGAGCGTTGTTGGTTGTGTTTGTGCCGGGCGTAACAGGTATTGTGATGTTGATTTGCTGTGATGGAGCGGCTGTTGCAACTGGTGCTGCTATAACCGGCGTTGGGGCAATGACCGCCACAGGTGCTGGTGTGGAGGTTACGACAGGTGTTGGCGCTGCTGGCTGTTGTGGTGTTGTCAGCTCATAAAGCTTGGCAATTTGTCTGTTATCGAGCTTGCCATTTGCATAAGCGCCGATGGAAATTTGAAACTGGCGTATGGCGTTGCGCGTGCGGCGGCCTGAAACGCCGTCTGGTGTTCCAGTATCAAAGCCCAGCATGTTCAGGCGCAACTGGATGTCCTGTGTCTCTGCTGAAAAGTTAGTTCTTTTCCGTGTTGTTTGTTTCTGGGTCTGGGGTGGCGCATTCTTTTTGGCGCCATTTACAATAGCGCTACCAATAATGCCTGCGCCAAAGCCGAAGATGAAATCCTCAGAGCCTGCACGAGCGGTGGTGGCGCTGACTGCTAAAGAGAGGCAGAGAGCGGATGTAAGCTTTGTCATTTTGCGCATTTTGTTGCCTTGCACACATAAAAAATCAAAGGAAAGGCGGGAAAGGCCCACTTGCAGCAAATTTATCTCAAACTCTAAAAAATGTAAGTTGAAATAAATTAAGTGTTTCACTCTTAAGTTGAGAGATTTTATTGCTGATATCTCGGAGATATCGGTCATAATTGAAGCGTATCTGCTGTTTTATGTCGGCTTGCGGTGAATGCATTTCATGTTAGTGAGTGCGTTTCAGGCAATGATTTAAGGTATCGGACCTTAGAAATGATGCTGGAGCTGAAATCTGAGGTTTGGCTGATGTAGAAAAGGCAGCTTCCGATGGGAGGCTGCCTTTTCTGTCTTGAGATTCTTGATCTGTTTTGATGGATCGGGGTTGAGTTACTTCACACCCCAGATGGACAGCTTGACCTGTTGGTTTTCGCCGATGAGGGCTACGACGAAGTTTGCATCGTAGTTGTGGATAGGATGAAACTCAGCTAAGGCTACGTCGTAGTATTTGCCGTTGATGCGGCCTGAGGCGTCTTTGTCATAAGTGGTTCCGGCGTGATCCCACAGGTGGACTTCCATTCGCTGCTTGCCACGGTTTTTCGGGTTTCGTTTGCAGAAGGTGTCAAAGCCCAGGTGGCTGCTGACCAGATATTTGCCATTGCTGATCACTTCTACGGCGACTTCCTTTGCGACGCCTCCGCTGCCCTGAAACTCACGCTCAGCTCTTCGGCGGAGGTACTGGGTGCCGTCGGTTCCAATATCCCATTCGATTAGCTTGCCACGCCCATGGCGTTCTTTATGTATGGTCTGACCTAAGCATCGATGCCCTGTTTTGAACTCGCTGGGGCCTTTGCTTGTTGATAGGGTGATCCATCGGCCATTGGGAGTGCCATCGGCAGCAGTAATTGCGGCTTTCTGGATTTGGCCCATGCTTACAAGTGTTGGGCCGCGTTCGATCACAGATGCGTTCTGACGTTTGCGAAGGCGAGTAACTCGCAGTTTTCCATCATCGTCACGGAAGGCGAGAAGGTTTGCAGTTCCATCGCTCGGGGCAAGTTGGTCCGCAGAGCCAGCAAACTCATAAATGCCGCGACGGTCGAGTGCTTTCTCCGTCGGGATGTCTTCTGCTTGCTTCAATTTGAAGGCTTGTGCAAACAAGGTGCCGTTCTTTCGTTGAGCGACGACCATAGCAGCAGAGCCAGAACTTGCAGAGGTTACTTCTGTAACTTCCGGGCCGGAGCGAAAGCCACGATATGTGATGGTCCCGTTTCCTGTGATCTTCCAAAGCATGACCCGCAACTTATTATCTGCATCGATGATCGGTGTAATGAAGTGGGTGTTGTCGATCTTTGCAATGGATACGCTGCGAGCTTTGCCCCGGTCGATAAAATCTTTTGGTATTTCAACATTGGACTGCCATGTAGAGATGACGAGGTTATCTGCTGAATCTGATGCGACGAGGATGTACCCCAGATGTCCATTGGCATCATAGCTTGCTGCTTCGATTTCTTTGGCGAGGAACGAAACGGAGTATGACGCTGCTGTATATGAGACGTCAGGTTTAAATTCTTTGAGCTTGTATAGCTTCTCAGAAAGGGCGGGGGTGGTGATCAGGCACAGTGCGGCCAGCAGCAGAGCCAGTGCTTTTACTCTCAACATTTTGGAGCTCCCAAAAGGACAAATTTGCGGGTGAGCAGAAATGCATTTTTGAGGCTACTTTAACTGTGTATGCAGCAGGAATAATCTCTCGGTTGTGGGGAGGTAATCCTTAGGATGGAGCTTGGGGTGATCTGCTGTATTGGCCTCGGGAGGTATGAGGCCAATACAAAAGAGGATGGTGTTCAGAACTTCAGCTCATCTGCGGCTTCGGATTTGGTTTGGAAGATACCAGTTTGCTCTTCCTCTGCTTGTTGAATGGGGTGGCCGTCGTAGAGAGTGATACGCATGGATTTGAGGTTGCGGTTGCCTTCCAGTTCGATGGCGTAGAAGTTGCGGCAGTTTTCGGTGAGCGTCAGAAGCGTTTCAGGGTCGGATGGGTTGGCTTCTGTTGGTGCTAACAAGCTGCTGCCATCGCCTGCGTATTGCTCCAAGCAGGTTTTAGAGCTGGACGTTGCCATCCTTTTGAAGCGGGTGAGGTTTGGGTAGGCCTCTGCTAGCTTTGTGAGGACTGCAGACCTTGGGGCGGCGGTCTTGAATGTTACAGTGCGGCTCACTCCATAGATGACGTTTCCGACCTTATTGACGCTGACAGTTTCTTCAAGGTTTTTGGTGGCTTTCTTGCAGATGGTCAGTCCGGTTGTCTCTACACACTCTTCATAGCCTTCTGTTTTTAAAAAAAACGCGGTTTCGTCACTGCGCATGCCAGTGATCAGCCCGTAAATGTTGGGTGGATTTTTAGGGTCCAGAGCAAGCTTGTTTTCTTTTGGGATTCTGACCGTTGCTTTTTCTGCCTCAGAGTACCCGCCGGGATTGGATTGGGGCAGAGGTGGTTGAGTTGGTGTTGGCTGCGCCTGATCAATCTGGGTCTTCTGATAGCGCTTCTTTTGCGTGCGGGTGTAAAGCTCTTCTAATTGAGACTGTGTGAGCCGCCCAGTTGCCACATAACCGAGGGTGCTTTGAAACCTGCCTATTGCGCGCAAGGTGCGCTTACCAGCTACGCCGTCAGGGAAACCGGCGTTGTAGCCCAGCAAGTTCAGACGATACTGGACGTCTTTCAACTGAATGCGGCTGAGAGCTACTGTTTGTTGAGTTGGGATGCGGGGAATGCTGCGCGCCTGTTGCGATTGAGCGGTGACGACATGCGGGGTTGGTTGTTGAGCTGCGGTGTGATCGATGATCGTGTTTCCGATCGCTCTTACACCGAGCCCGATGATGACGTCTCCTGTATCAGCCTGGGTGGATGAGGGGATTGCGACAGCTGTTGTTGCTGCAAGAGCAAGCGCTTTGAAAAATGTGCCCATAAAACCGGTCCTTGAAATGAATTGGACTGTCGACTTTTTTGTATTTTGATTGAGATGATTGTTCCTGAGTTTATCGCAGGAGCCGCCCCAAGCTAAGTAGAATTACGAGATTTGACTTTTTTGAGGCGGTTTTCAAATTTTCATTGATGGCGAATAAGATATTTTTCAGGGCTAGCCAAAAAGTCCTTGAGTCCAGAAGGGGATAAAATGGGTGATATGCAGTCCTGTTTTCCACATCTGAACGCATTTCGAGGCCGATTTTCACAGTGAAAACAAGTTATTCAGGAAAAACTCGCAAAGTCGATCCAACTTCGCTTGACTTGGACCCGCCCCCGCCGTAAATCAGCGCCACCAACAACGACACAACGTTGCTGACCCAAGCGGGTGTAGCTCAGTTGGTTAGAGTGCCGGCCTGTCACGCCGGAGGTCGCGGGTTCGAGTCCCGTCACTCGCGCCACTTTTCCTTAGGAAGAGTGGTGCAGGAAAGCAAAGTGTTGTTGAAGGTAGTTTGGATTGAGCGGGTGTAGCTCAGTTGGTTAGAGTGCCGGCCTGTCACGCCGGAGGTCGCGGGTTCGAGTCCCGTCACTCGCGCCACTTCCCTTGGGAAGAGGTGTTCAGTCCGAGCAAACTGTTATAGCTGCGGGTGTAGCTCAGTTGGTTAGAGTGCCGGCCTGTCACG
>NZ_LMCK01000023.1:0-80806 GCF_001623165.1 Pseudovibrio sp. WM33 | reverse complement strand
AACTTTCAAACCGGACCACTCAAGTGGGGCTGATCACGCCCACGTGGCAAGTCCCAATGGAAAAGCGGTTTGGAACACTGCTCTCGCATGCATATTTTCTGAAAACACCGGATCGAAACATCCTTATCTCAGCCTTTGAAAATTTGAGTGAAGCGGCGCAATTACGCGAGCTTGGAGGGATCGATGAGCATTACCTCACACATAATCACGAGATTAGTGAAGGTTTAAGTGAGCTGAAACTCATCCTTGGTTCAACGCTGATCGGGCACGAGAACATCCAGAAATTCTTTAGTGGCGATGTCCAGCCGGACTTGCTTTTACAAGGTTCAGGGCCATTTGTGGGCTCTGACGGATTTCAGGCGATTTACACTCCCGGACATACGGACAACAACCTGTGCTTCTATTACCCGTCACCCATTGGCAAGAATTATCTATTTACCGGTGACACGATCTATCTGGACAATGGCCGTTTCAAAACACTGATCATGTCCAGTGATGGCGGCAACAAGCAAGAGCTCGTCACCTCACTGAAAAACCTGCTGGACCTGCCGGTAGATGTGATCTTTTGCAGTGTCGCCATGGGGAACTATGAGATTGTTGAGGTCACCCAGCCTGAATGGCACGCTTTGATGGATGAGAAGATTGCAGAGCTGGAACGCTGATGTAAAAAAGCCGGAGTGTTTCCACCCCGGCTTTCAAAATTCTGCATTCCTGAGACTTACGCGATGCGCATTTCTGAGGAAGGATCAAACGGGATGGCTTTATCCATATTGATCGCGAATGGCACGTCCTGCCCGGCAACGACCTGTGCATCCGCACGCATGCGTGCATTGCAGTCTTTGCCGCCGAGAGATGACATCACGTAGGTATCAGAACCAGCTGGCTCCGTTACGATGACGCGATTTGTAATCTGCTCGATGTGGTTTGCCTTGCGGTCAGCCCCTTCAGGGTCGGTAATCGCTTCTGGACGGATGCCCAACACGATTTCCTTCTGATCAAAGCCTTTCAGAGCTTCGGTCGGGTTGGAGAACTTGAGGTTCACCTGTTCACTGAGGCCCGTTGGAAGCTGCGCGAAGATGCCATCACCGTTGGCAACAACCTTAGCTGGAACAAGGTTCATACTTGGAGAGCCCATGAAGCTGGCGACAAACAGGTTTGCCGGGTTGTCATAGATCTCTTTTGGCGTTCCCAACTGCTGTACGTACCCACCGTTCATGACAGCAATGCGCGTGGACAGCGTCATTGCCTCAATCTGATCGTGGGTCACGTAAACAATGGTTGTTCCAAGCTTCTGGTGCAGCTTTTTGATCTCTGTGCGCATATCAACGCGCAGTTTCGCATCAAGGTTGGAGAGTGGCTCATCAAACAGGAACACATCCGGATCACGCACCAATGCACGGCCCATGGCCACACGCTGGCGCTGACCGCCGGAGAGCTGGCCCGGCTTGCGATCCAACAGCGGTTTGATCTGCAGCATCTCGGCAACGTCGCTCATTGCCTTTTCGCGCGCAGGCTTGGCAACACCATGCATTTCCAGACCGAACGTGATGTTCTGACCGACCGTCATGTTCGGGTACAAAGCATAGGACTGGAACACCATAGCGATGTTGCGCTTGGACGGGTGTACCCCGTTCATGGTCTGCCCTTTGATGGCGATGGTGCCGGAGGTGATATCCTCCAGACCGGCAATCATGTTGAGCAGAGTGGATTTTCCGCAACCGGACGGCCCGACGAGCACGAGGAATTCCCCTTCCTGCACGTCGATATCGATGTTGTGAAGCACCTTGGTTGAGCCGTAAGACTTGGTCGCATTGTTGATTTTCAGAAAGCTCATAGGTCTTATCCCTTCACCGATCCGGCCATCAGGCCTCTTACGAAGTAGCGGCCAGCCACGATGTACACGAGCAGTGTCGGCAATGCGGCGAGGATCGCTCCGGCAAAATGAACGTTATATTCTTTGACGCCCGTTGACGAACTGACGAGGTTGTTCAGCGCAACCGTCATTGGCTGGCTGTCCAGATCAGCAAACGAAGCACCGAACAGGAAGTCGTTCCAGATGTTGGTGAACTGCCAGATGACAGAGACAACAATGATTGGACCGGAACTTGGCAGCATGATGCGCCAGAAGATGCGGAAGAACCCTGCCCCATCAATCTGAGCTGCGCGGATCAGCTCTGTCGGGAACACCTGATAGTAGTTCCTGAAGTACAGCGTGGTGAAGCCGAGGCCGTAAACCACATGCACCAGCACCAGACCCGGTGTTGACCCTGCAATACCGAGGAAGCCAAGCACACGTGCCATTGGGATCAGAACGATCTGGAATGGAATAAAGCAGGCAAACAGCATCAGACCGAACAGGATGGTATCGCCCTTGAAGCGCCATTTGGTCAGCACGTAGCCGTTCAAAGCACCCAGAACGGTTGAGATCGTAACTGCCGGAAACACCATTTTGAGGGAGTTCCAGAAGTATGGCTTCAGACCTGTAGGTTCTACGCCGATCTGTGCGCTGTTCCAGGCTTTGAACCAGGGTTCCAGCGTGAAGACCTGCGGCAGTGACATCATATTTCCGCCAGTGATCTCTGAAAGAGGCTTAACGGAGTTAAGTACCATAATGCCAAACGGCAGCAGGTAGAATGTCGCGAACAGGATCAGCATCAGGTAAATGAATGCACGGGTGATGCGACCTGTGCTGATGGCATTATCTGTCGAGGCTACGGACATTATTTTTTCTCCCGCAGTTCGGCATAAAGGTAAGGCACCATAATCGCAGCGATGGTCATAAGCATGATAACAGCGGAGCTAGCGCCAATGCCCATCTGGTTGCGGGTAAAGGTGTAGGAATACATGAAGGTCGCCGGTACTTCCGTCGCTCTGCCCGGTCCACCGCCCGTCAATGCCACGACAAGGTCGTAGGACTTAATTGCAAGGTGAGACAGGATCACGAAAGCAGACAGGAAGGCTGGGCGCAGTTGCGGGATAATGATCCGGCGGTACATGTTCCAGTTGGATGCCCCGTCGATTTGTGCGGCCTTCAGGATTTCGTTGTCGATGCCACGCAGTCCGGCCAGGAACATGGCCATAACGAAGCCACTTGTTTGCCAGACAGCTGCAATCACAACCGTGTAGATGGCGAAGTTACGGTCCTTGATCCAGTTAAACTCGAAGCTCTCCCAGCCCCACAAGTGCATTGTGTGTTCAAGGCCGATGCCCGGATCAAGAAACCACTTCCATGCCGTTCCCGTTACGATGAAGCTGAGCGCCATCGGATACAGGAAGATTGGACGCAAGAAGCCTTCTCCGCGGATCTTCTGGTCCAGAAGAATCGCAAGACCCAAGCCGATAGCTGTGCAGACTGCGATATACAAACCTGCAAAAATGCCAAGGTTTTTGATGGCAATGGACCAATGCCGTAGCCGGAACAGCTTTTCATAGTTCTCCAGTCCGACCCAGTCATAGACTGGCAGAATACGGCTTCCTGTGAAGGAAAGGTATACGGAGAAAATGATAAATCCATAGACAAAGACCAAGATCAAAGCCAACGAGGGTGATAACACCAGTTTGGGAATGAGATTTTGGAGTCTTGTCCGCAGGTCCGGTTTTACTGCCGTTGGCGTCGCATAGTCAGCGGCCATGGCAACGGATGAGTTGGTCTGATCGACCATGATCCCTGCCCCCAGATTCTATGTTGTTTTGGGAAAAATGGGGCCAACACATCGTCGGCCCCACTTAAAATTACTTAGCGATGGAGACAGCGTCTACCAGCTCATCAACAGCGGTAGCGGAATCGAACTCACCGTTGAAGTGTGCTGTTACAACGTCATAAATGGCGTTTTTAACAGATGCTGGTGCAGAGTGACCGTGTGCCATGGAACCATAAAGATTGCCGCTTGCAGCAGCTGCAGCCAGATCTTTCATGCCCTGTTTTGCACATGCATCAAACGCTTCGTCGGAAACGTCTGTGCGTGCAGGAACGGAGCCCTTCACCACGTTGAATGCAGACTGGAAGGCAGGAGACAGGATTGCGCTTGCAAGGGCAGCCTGCTCTTTAGACACTTCACCGCCCTGATCGAACATAGCGAACTGGTCAGCGTTGAAGGTTACCTTGTCCTGAGTGCCAGGGAAACGGAAGCAGAGGAAGTCTTCGCCTGGCTTTTTACCAGCACCGAGGAATTCACCTTTTGCCCAGTCACCCATCATCTGGAAGCCAGCTTCACCGTTGATGACCATTGCAGTTGCAAGGTTCCAGTCACGACCAGAGAAGTTGTCGTCTACGTTTGCACGCAGAACAGACATGCGATCAAACGCTTCCTTCATGGTGTCAGAACCAAGAGCAGCTTCGTCCAGATCAATGAAGGCAGCTTTATAGAAGTCTGCACCACCGGTGGCCATGACGATTGCATCAAACAGAGTTGCATCCTGCCAAGCCTGACCGCCGTGTGCGAGCGGCGTTACGCCTGCTGCTTTCAGCTTCTCAAGCGCTGCGGTGAACTCTTCCCAAGTGGTTGGAGTTGCAATGCCGTTTGCGTCCAGCACTGCTTTGTTTGCCCATACCCAGTTGGTTGAGTGTACGTTTACTGGCGCAGCAATCCACTTGCCATCGTACTTTGCAAAGCGCTGAAGTGCTGCAGGTACAACTTCGTCCCAGCCTTCTTTAGCTGCAACAGCGTTGAGGTCTGCCAGAGCGCCTTCTTTTGCCCAGTCCTGAATGTCGAACCCAAGCATCTGAACAGCAGTTGGTGCGTTACCAGCGGTTACGCGTGCACGCAAAACAGTCATTGCGCTTTCGCCGCCGCCACCAGCAACAGGCATATCTGCCCAGCCAATGCCCTGAGTTTCCAGATCCTGCTTAAGAACGTTAAGCGCAGCTGCCTCGCCACCTGCTGTCCACCAATGCAGGACTTCCACGTCTGCTGCCAAAGATGGAGCAGCTGTTGCTGCCAACAGAGCCAGAGCCGATGTGGTTTTTACTAGTAGTTTGTGCATGTGTTGCCTCCCGATCACAACTTAAAATTTCTACACAAAAATACGACTAACATAGTACTTATAACGTTACAAATATTGGATCTGTCAATGCAAAAAGTGAACCCATTGACTTGAATGATCTTTTTTGTATCAAATGATACTCACCTATTTTGTTGTATCGTTATAACGAAGATCTAACTGATTTACGGGAGGTAACTGGCTTCACATGTCGACACAAAAACCGCCGAATTCCTCCACTCATTCCACCTCGAAACCTACGCAGAAGACAATTGCGGAGATCACCGGCCTTGCGGTGACAACTGTCTCGCGGGCACTTCAGGGTGATGAAAAGATTGCACAGGCAACCCGGCTGCGCGTAAGTAAAGTTGCTGAAGAAATTGGCTATGTTCCAGACCGCGCGGCGCAAAGATTACGCACCGGAAAGACTAAAGTAATCTCACTGATTCTTGACCCTCATAACGAAATTCTGGGGTTTGGGAACTCGCTGATCACAGGTGTGGCTCATGCATTGGCTGGGACTGACTACCATCTTAATGTGACACCGCAGTTCCTTGGTGGTGATCCGATCGAGCCTGTCGAGTACATAGTTCGCAACAAGCTGGCTGACGGAATCATCTTTTCACGGACACGGCCTTTTGATGAGCGGGTGCGTTTTTTGAGGGAGCGCAGCTTTCCGTTCACCACACATGGGCGAACTGAATTTGGCTATCAACACTCATATGTGGATTATGATAACGAGAAGTTCGCTTACGAATCTGTCTTGCGGTTGATGCAAAAAGGGCGGCGCAGGATTTGCGTTATTCTACCGCCCAACCATTTCACGTTCCATCAGCACCTGAATTACGGTTATAAGCGGGCTATTCGGCAAGAAGGTTTGCAGTGCTACATTCCTGAGGGCATCAATCTTGATTCAGATATGCCTGAGATCTTTGAATGGGCACAGACGATTGCCGGGACAAGTGATGCACCGGATGGCTTTATCTGCCCCGGTGAGACCTCTTTCCTTGCGATTGCGAACGGGTATCGGCAGGCAGGCAAAGAGCGTGGGCGGGATTTTGATGCGGTTGTGAAATCAAGTTCACAAACGCTACATCAGATTGATTCACAAATCGACAATATCAGCGAAGATATTCGGCAGGCCGGAGCTTTGCTGGGGGCAAATCTGCTGAAGACGATGTTGCACCCGGACGGCCCGTTTGAGCAGACCATCCAGGATCCGGACATCACATTCCCAGCTCTCAAGTCCTTTCAGGACTGAGTTCTCAGGACGCGACTTTCGGTGCTTCCTCTTCGATCCAGAGGTCATCGCCTTCCGGATAGGTAAAACCTGTTTCGGCGGCCAGCTGCTTCAGGAAGCCGATCATGTAGTCGGTGCGTTCGCGCGCGACTTCACGGCCTTCCTTGGTTTGCATGGTTTTGTGCAGTTTAAGCAGTTTGAGGGCGAAATGATCAACGCCGAATGTCTTGTCGTCGAGATCACGGTCGCTGGCGAACAGGTCGCCACCATGGAACAGGTTGGAGTTCATGGTTTTGGCGATATAGAAGGTGCGGGCAATACCGATTGCCCCGAGGGATTCCAGGCGATCCGCGTCCTGCAGGATCTTGGCCTCAATCGTTTGCGGCTCGATTTCAGCTGAAAAGCTATGTGCCTCAATGGCATGCTTGATCTTCTCGATTTTTGCTGCAGAAACACCCAGCACATTCAGGATCGGTTCAGCCGCGTCAGCTGACAGCTTGGAAGCCTTTGCACGATCCGGTGAGTTCTTTGGAACATTGACCAAATCATGCAAGTAGGCAGCTGCGATCAGCACCTCCTCATCGCCCTCACCGCGACGCTGAGCGATGTCCAACGCTGCCAATTTTACGCGGCGCGCATGGTAGAGGTCGTGGCTGGCATCGTCACTTTGATCATGCGCTTTCAGCGCTGCTTCCAAATTCTTTTCGAACTCAATCATCGGAACTCACAGTTATCAAATGAGCCCGAAACCTACGTCAGGTCAGTGTGCATTTCGAGGCAAAACTGGTCTGAACCCCCGATAAAATTCCGCGGGCTCAAGCTCAGGTTATCGATAGCCGCTTACATGATACAACCAAGCATCACGACAACACTTCTTTATCATGCTAGCGATCTTTGGCGTTTGCAGCGTAGTTCATGACATTGAAGATGTAATTTTGCTCGATTGTGCCATCAAACAAGTGCGCCCAAGGTCCTCTTGCATAAACCGCAACATCTTCTCCCGAATGGGTTTCTGAGGGAGTTGGAAGCAAGGATTGCTGTTTAAAATCGGGGTCTGTGGCTTCTTCCTGTGACAACACTGAACGCGTGCCGAACCAGTTGTTTTCTTCTGTGAGAATTGAGCCGGGACCATTGAGATAGCTAGCGACAGAGTATGGTTTTCCATCCAGCATCAGGTGCATTTCATTGGTGTGTTTGACACCGTTGTTGTCGATGCCCATGCACAACCCGTTGATCGGCGTACCGCGTCCGCAATAGCCGTTGAACGATAATGTGTGGGCGTGATCCGCAGTGACGATGATCAGAGTGTCCTGATCGCTGGTCATTTCTTTGGCCATGGCGACAGCGTCTGCAAATGCGACACCGTCTGTGAGGGCGCGATAGAGATTTCCGGCGTGATTGGCGTGATCGACACGACCACCTTCAACCGTGAGATAGAAGCCGTTTTCATTATCCTGCAGCGCTTCGATGGTCCATTTCACCATTTCGGCCAGGGAGGGCTGATCTTTTCGGCCATACTCATACTGCATATGATTTGCTGCGAAGACGCCAAGGACAGGTTCGTCTCCAGACGGATCGAGATCATTGAAGGAAGCCTCATTCCAGGCATAAGACGCGCCAAACGCCTTGGCTTCCTCAATCAGGTTGCGCCCATCCTTGCGATTTCCAGCAGTGCCCTCGATGGTCTTTCTGGTTTCAGGCAGCATATGGCGCTGCCCTCCTCCAAAAGCGATATCAATGGTGCCGTTCTTGATCTGCTCAAGCAGCTGCGCAGCAATATCCGGCACATCGCATCCCTCCGGCACGTCAGAATCGTCTTCAAACCTGCGGCTGGCGACGTGGGCATAGGCTGAGGCTGGTGTTGCGTCCGTGAGGCTTGCAGTTGAGATGATGCCGACCGCCTTACCTTCTGCAGCCATCACTTCTGCAATGCTCGCGACACTGGCGCTTTCGACAGCCGAGCAGTCACCAACATTTAGTGTTTCATCGACACCGAGGACACCGGCTTTGGTCTTCACGCCTGAATGGAATGCTGTACCGGTTCCTGCTGAGTCTGGTGTTTGCGCATTTACATTGTAGGTTTTGACCAAGGCGCTGTGAGGAAATGTTTCTTGTGGCAACACATTTTCTTCACCCAGCAATCCATTCTGCTGGCCTTGGAATATCCGCGTTGCATAGTTTGTCGAAATTCCGTTGCCATCCGCGATCATCAAAATGATGTTTTTGGCCGGTTTGGTGATCGGCTGCAGAGCAAGTTTGCTCTCAATCTCCGCCTCTGCAGCCTCAAACCATCTGTTGTTTTTTTGAGGGAAATCAGTCTCTGCCGAAGCATAGGATGCGGAACAGGCCAGCAGGAGCGCAACAAGTGGCGTTTTCATTTCAAATCCTCAAAAGGTGATGTTTCGGGCGCAGTGTGTACTTTACAATTCTTAGGGTTCGATATGCTGAACAGGAAGAATTCGAGTTATTTTTCCTCTTGATTGCAATGGCCCAAGCTTCCGCTGCGACAATCCGGCGCAATACGTATCTTTATGTAGATCAACAGAGTTGTCTGCTTCACACTTGGCCTTTCTGGCTTGAAGACCAAGAGGGGCACGCATTGGGTAAGGTTGACGATATGTTGGAAGAGGCATGCGCTGTGCAGCAACTTCCAGAACATCCACTACGCCAAGCCATTCTTGCTGAAGTTCATGCGCGTCCCTTCGTCCCCATGCACGGTGAATGGCAAATTCTGCAATACGCCTTCATGG
Source organism: Pseudovibrio sp. WM33 (assembly GCF_001623165.1). Classification (NCBI taxonomy): domain Bacteria; kingdom Pseudomonadati; phylum Pseudomonadota; class Alphaproteobacteria; order Hyphomicrobiales; family Stappiaceae; genus Pseudovibrio; species Pseudovibrio sp. WM33. Next base: position 71,836 of record NZ_LMCK01000023.1, on the reverse strand, counting down.
TCGACCAAGATAAGAAGCAAGCAGAGCAGCAAGCTCTGCTTAGGTTTACATCAGAGGAAATAAACTCGGCTTCAAGGGCCTCAGAGCACTATCTCCATCAGACTTTCGAAGATTATTCTTTACGTTGGGAGCAACACAGCGAGTTTTCTACCTATGCCGTGGAACAGCCTCTGGCCTCAAGCTTTCGCGCACAAGATCTAACTCTCTTTGCCAAGGGCCTGCTTGATCCTCCTGGGGAGTTGATTGCAGCTGTTCAGCTAACGATAAAAGTCACAGCTCAGCCGGAGACTGGCGATCTGTCTGAAAAGTTTGACCTTGCGAGCTTGAGTGTTTCCCAAATCATTGAAGGACGCGCGACGTTGGTCACCGACTTCAAAGCCGGTGATGATGGCATTGTTTCATTTCTTCTGCTCGATCATGGGCTGTCTCCTCTGGAACTGGGAGCGACCGTGCGACGTGTTCTGGAGCTTGAGACTTACAGAACTCTTTCGTTATTGGGGCTTTATGAAGCACGGAAGCAGCAAACCGTTGTAAGCCGCATTGAACAGGAACTCATGGGCATTACCGCTCAACTGCGCAATTCAGGAGACGCAGCAGCGCATTCTTTATCGCACAATGAGGAACTGCTGGCAGACCTTTCTTCTCTCGCGGCTGATTTGGAAGCTTCTGCGATGGAAAGTCTTTTCCGGTTTGGAGCGACATGGGCCTATTCCGATATTGTCAGGCGACGCCTGGATACTCTTGGGGAGAGTAAGGTCTCTGGTTACGATATGATCGGACGTTTCCTCAACCGGCGGCTCGCCCCCGCCATGCAGACATGCCGTGCTATTGAAGAGCGGCAGGCCAATCTTTCGCGAAAGCTGACACGGGCTGTTGGACTTTTGCGCGCCCGGGTTGATGTGGAGCTTGAACGGCAGAATCGGGACTTGCTGAAGTCCATGGATCAGCGTGCGAAGTTTCAACTTCGACTGCAACAGACGGTGGAAAGGCTTTCGATTGTAGCGATCTCTTACTACGTCATCAGCCTGATCGGTTACACTTTGAAAGGCGCGAAGGCCGTTGGCTCCCCACTTGATCCGGCTTTTGGTATGGCCGCGTCTGTTCCGCTGGTGGTTGGTGTGCTCTGGTACGCCCTGAGAAGGCTGAAAGCAACACATTAAAGCATGATGGCGACGGCTATCGCCGCCATCTTGAACACTTACAAATAAGCAGCAGAGACCAGACGCTGTGTGTATTCGGTCTGAGGTCGATGAAGAACATCCAGCGTATTGCCAGCTTCGACAACGTTTCCGTGCTGCATCACCATAACGTTGTGGCAGAGTGTTTTCACCACCTTCAGATCATGGCTGATGAAGAGATAGCTCAGCTTCAGCTTCTCTCGCAGGTCTTTCAGCAACTCGATAATCTGCGCCTGAATGGACTGGAGTGGTCGGAGAAAAATGGAGAGCCTTCTGATACGATAAATTCAGGAGGACTTCATGGGTCGAAAACATTACACGGAAGATTTTAAGCGGGAAACAGTGCGACTGGTAAAAGTGAGTGATCGGCCCATTCCTGAAATAGCGGCAGGTCGGGGTGTGGGACAAGCTACCTTGAACCGCTAAATCAAGGAGTTTCGGGATCATGATTTACTGGCAGGGCCGCATGAGGATGCTGGTAAAGAATTAGCCCGTTTACGAAAAGAAAACGAGCTATTACGGCAAGAGAGCGATTTAATAAATTGAAGCCGGATCAGAAAACAGTCCGGTGAACTGTTTTCCCGGCGAAACGCGGCAGCGTTCTTCGCCAAGCAAACAAGTCGATGAGATATCAGTTTATCGATGCACAGAATGCCTCTTATTCAACTGCCAGCCTCTGCGCCTTTATGAGTGTCAGTTTCAGCGGATTTTATGCCTGGAGAAAGTGGCCTGCGAGCGCCAGACAACGTGAGGACATGGTGCTCCTTGCTCACATCAAGGATAAGTTTGAAGCCTCAAACCGAGCTTATGGCTCACGGCGCATTGCAGCTGATCTTAGAGTTGACGGCCTGAGTGTAGGCAGACATCGCGTGGTTCGCCTACAGCGCATCTCCGAAAACCGGTTTCCACTTTCATTAGGCCAGTCCGATCCCCTCAGACATAGCTTTGGTTGACATAACCAGCGGCTCTGCTGGCAGTCGCTCGCCAACAGGTGGTAACTTGCCTGCTTTGACCAGTTTACTCAGGAACGGGGCTTCGCTATAGCCATCCAGTTTCTGATAGGTCCACAAATCACTGCGAGACAGCAGATCATATTCCAATGTGGACATGGACTGCTCAACCGGCATTTTGTCTGCCAGTGCTGAACTTGCCGCTAGAGCGCAGGCACTTACGCCTGCTGCTAAGCAAAGTTTAGACACAAGGTTTGTAGAAGACATCAATTCCTCCCCCATTTCATTACTCCCAACACCATCATGGCCACCCGCGCCACTCATTTTCCTCCGGCTTTCTATTCATAAATTCCGATTTTCTTTGTAGATGCTTTTAAACTGCGTATTTCTCTATACTATACACATGGGAGAATATTGAGAGCCGAACTCTCGTATTAACATCGTTTCATTCGGCTTTTTGAATATTGACGTAAGAGGAGGATGTATAATTGAGCATTAGTGATGACTTATATCGCCAATATCTGGATCAGAGTGTCATACCAACGACAGATAATTTTCTGATAATGCGCCATAAGCCTCACGTATTCTCAAAAAGACCATACCACCATCACGCCTCTATTGAAGTGAACTTCCTGATTAACTGTGAAATGGATTATTCCTTCTCAGGAAGTCATGTGACTGTTCATCCGGGCTACATGATTTGCTTCTGGGGTGCTGCGCCACACGGTGTTGTGGACGTGCGCGGTGATGGCGATATGGTCAATCTCTACATCTCTTTTGCACAAATATTGCAATGGGGCTTGCCTACACGCATCACTGATGCACTCATTTCAGGAGATGTGATTTGCAACAAAGCGCCCTGCCCGATCGATGCGGTGCGCTTTGGCCATTGGGCGAGCGAGTTCAAAAGAGATGACATCAACTGGCGCAAACTGGTGCTGAGTGAGATTTCATCCCGCTTCACGCGCTTGGCACTGGATGGCTGGAACACGCTACATCACGACTACCGTCAGTCCAGTACTGTGGTTGGTCGCGGAAAATCCATGTTGCATGTGGAAGAGATGTTGCGGTTCATTTCTGAGAACCACACCTCGGATATTTCCGTCACTGATGTTGCTGAATGTGTCGGCTTATCGCCAAGCCACGCGATGACTTTGTTCAAACGTATTGTGGGTCTGCCGATCAAGGAGCATTTGACGCGTGTCCGGCTTTCTCATGCGCGCATGTTGCTTGCTGAATCTGAGATGAAGATCTTGTCTATCGCAATGGATGCCGGGTTCCGGTCTCTTTCCAGCTTTTATGAGGCGTTTCAGAACCACTTCAGCACCTCTCCTGCGGCGTTTCGCAAGCAGGCCCGCAACATCGGGAAGATATAGCGGGCAGCTGCCTACCCGCTATTTTAGCTTTAGCCTGTTACGACTACGCCGCCATCAATAACGAGCGCCTGACTTGTCATCATACGGCTGGCTTTGGATGCCAAAAACAATGTTGCATCAATGATATCGTCTGGATCCAGATGCTCTTTCAGGCACTGGCGCCCTAAGTGAGCCTTCAGGTCTTCCGGTGTTGCCCAGAGGTCTTTCTGGCGCTGAGTGAGGACCCAACCCGGCATCAGGGCGTTGACGCGAATGTTGTCTGGTCCCAGCTCACGTGCCAGTGCTCTGGTTAAGCCAGTGATAGCTGCTTTGGACGTTTCATAGGCCGGATAGCCTGCATTGCCCATCATGTAGGAAATGGAGGAGAAGTTGATGATAGATCCTCCGCCAGCTGCTTTCATGCCTGCTGCGGCGGCCTGCGCGGTGAAGAAATGCGGGCGCAAGTTAACGTCCATGGACGCATCCCATTGATCTACCGTGAACTCCTCAAGGGTGTGACGGGTATCATTGGCTGCGTTGTTTACCAGAACTGTGACAGGTCCGTGCGCCTTTTCAGCTTGTTTGACTGCGCCTTGCAAAGCCTCAACATCGGTGACATCACATTTGATGAACAGAGGCGCTACACCGTGCTTTTCCTTCATCTGCTGAGCAAATTCCGAAGCATCAGAGCGCTGCACAAAAGCGACTTTGGCACCTTGCTGCATAAAGCCATCAGTGAGACTTGCGCCGATCCCTGCCCCGCCGCCAGTGATGAACACACTTGCGTCTTTCAAATCATGAAAGGTGACGTTCCCAGACATTTATTCCCCCAAGGAGTGCTTAGCACCCATCTTTGATATATCAGAACATACATAAGCGGCAGCCTCGTTTCAGGCAACCGCTTATGTCATCGCATTTTTCTAATTGGCAGCGCTCATGTTACGCAGTTTCAAGCACTTGCTTCTGCGTCCAGGCTGGCAACCAGTCTTTATGCGCTTCCAAAAGCTCATCCACCATGGCCCAGATTTGCTCCAGATCCAGCTCTGCTGCAGTGTGAGGATCAAGCATTGCAGCGTGGTAGATATGCTCACGGTTTTCGGTCATAAGCGCTTCAACAGTCAGTTCCTGAGGACCAATGTTTGTGCGCATAAGTGCCGCCAATTGCGCTGGCAGTTTACCGATGTGCGTTGGTTGGATGCCGTTGCGATCAACCAGACAAGGCACTTCAACCGCACAGTCCTGTGGCAGTGAGGTGATGTAGCCTTTGTTTTGCACGTTGCCATAAATAACAGCAGGCTCACCTGTCCAGACAGAGTTCATGATGGTGGACGCATATTCCTGGCTGCGCTCCACTTCGATGCTCTCTGCATTTTTGTAGTCTTCCACCTGAGACTTCCAGCGTTCAATCTGCTCCACGCAGCGCACTGGATACTCATCAAGCGGAATGGAGAACTTTTCCAACAAGTCCGGGCGATCACGTTTGATAAACCACGGAACATACTCAGCAAAATGCTCTGAACTCTCAGTTACAAAATGGCCAAGACGGGTCAACATCTCGTAGCGCACCACGTTTTGACAGCGAGGGTTCCATGTGGACGGCTTTGGATAGCGGCCTTCGCGGTAGCCTTCTATCAATCTTGGATAGAGGTCCTCAAATGTGCCGTCTTCCTTGACTTCTTCCAGATACTGGTAGAATGCCATGTGATTGATGCCTGCACATTTAAAGCGAATATTTGCAGGATCGATATCAAGGTCGTGAGCGAGCTCTTTGACAGTGCCCTGAACAGAATGGCAGAGGCCTACCTGTTTGATTTGTGGATACTTTTGAGCAATGGCCCAGGTGTTGATCGCCATTGGGTTCACGTACTGAAGCATGACCGCATCCGGGCATACTTTGAGTATATCTTCGCAGATGCTCCAGAGGTGTGGAACAGTGCGCAGACCGCGCATGATGCCACCGATACCAAGAGTGTCGGCGATGGTCTGGCGGAGGCCGTATTTCTTCGGAATTTCGAAGTCGGTGACGGTGCAAGGCTCAAAGCCGCCGATCTGGAACGCGACAACTACAAAGTCAGTGGAATCAAGCGCTTCCATCTGATTGGTGTACGTTGAAACTGTTGCGCTCACTCCCAGCGTCGAAATCAGTTTACGCGCCACAATCTCAGATTCACCAAGGCGTTCTTCGTTGATATCCATCAGAGCAACATGGGCGCCGGAGAGCGCTGGACGTTGCAGAATATCGCCGATGATGTTCTTCATGAACGTGGTGGAACCGGCGCCAATGAAGGTGATTTTGGGGTTTCGGGCCATGCTTTTCTCCCATTTTCTGAAGAGCTCGCCAGCGCTTCAGATTGCATAGTTCTTGAGGGGATAACCGGAAAGCCTTGAGACGGGCGTCTCTGAGCTATCCTTTGATGAAAAACTATGGATCAGCGCCTCATTTTTCTTCCCGTTTTCTATTCTAAATTTCCGGAAACCACGGCAATTCAGGCCCTGATTTGCATTATTGACCTCCAGATCACAGGCAATGACTACATCATAGCGCTTGGTGCCGGAGCGAGCTGGGAAGAGATAAATCCGTTGTCCTCCAGCACTTTAGCCGTTCTGAAGAGGTGCTCTTCGCCATAACGCGGGCCGATGAGCTGGATGCCGACAGGAATACCGTCGTGGGTATCATGAATGGGAATGCTCATAGCCGGGAGGTCAAGAAAGTTTATAGCACCGAGATAGGTGTTTGTATTTGCTATATCTTTAAGGCTCTCGACCGATTTGATATCTGCGCCTGCCGCGAATGCGTTTTTTGTGCAAACAGGTGAAAGGATTACGGGATATTTGCGTTGAAATTGGTCAATCAGGCGATGATAGTGCGATCTGGAAGCCAAAGCCTGCGCGTAGCCATGATAATCCATTGGCGGTACCAACTGTGTGTAGTACTCAAAAATAGTCTGCAGTTGCTCAGATCCAAAACGCTCGATTACGCTCTCCTTCTGGAGTGCGACTTCGGTGATGAGAAGAGATGTGTAACGTGTATAGACTTCTTCGATAAAATCGATGCTGGTGTTCTCCACCTTGTATCCCTGCTGCGCCAGCACCTCGCCTGCTTGCTTCAGAGCTTCATTGATTTTTGGATCAGCGCCTGGTGGAGTGATAAGCGCGACGCTGTTTGGGAAGATCTTGTCCTCATCTATGTCCGGCAGTGACCATGTATCCAGATCGTAATAGCCCTTCATTACATCATAAGCGAGTTTGAGGTCGTTTACCGAGCGTGCGAGTGGTCCTTGTGCTGAGGAGAGCTGGATAGTGATTGGGCGTTCTGCAACTGCGGTCGCATTGTAAAACGGTATGCGGCCGTGTGATGGACGCAATCCCAGCACGCCGCAGCAGAAGGCTGGCAATCTGATTGAGCCGCTGAGATCTGAGCCATGGGCGATGTATCCGACACCAGCTGCCAGTGAGCTCCCTGCTCCACCGCTTGAACCGCCCGGTGTTCGGGACGCATTCCACGGATTGAGGGTCTGGCCGAACAAAGTGTTGTCCGTATGAAAGCGCCAAGACATTTCTGGTGTGTTTGTGCGCCCAATTGGGATTGCCCCTGCCTGTTTCAACCTCTGAACAAGGGGAGCATCCTGCTTAGCAATCAGGCCAGCAAATGCCTTCACGCCGTTGTTTGTGGAGGCGCAAGCCTGATCGATGTTTTCTTTGATGGTGACGGGTATGCCGTGGAGCGGGCCTAACGGATCGCCGCGCTGTACCGCCTGATCTGCTTGCTCCGCCGCCTGACGGGCCTGATCATCAAAGCGAGTGGTGATGGCATTCAGGTGCGCTGTTTCATCAATACGTGCCAGATGCTGTTCAATCACCTCACTGCATGTAATCTGCCTGTCACGGATTGCCTGAGAAATTTCGACTGCCGTCATTTTGAACATATCTTCAATCATTTACGAGTTCCTCAGCTTACAAAAAAGAGTGAGAGATCAGGCAGAAAGGTGACGAGCAGCAGCACACAGAGCATAATCAGGACAAATGGAATAACTGACCTTGTGACAGTCCAAAAGCTTTCTTTGAAAGCCTGAGAGGCAACCACAAGATTGATGCCCACAGGTGGTGTCAGCAGGCCAATCTCCAGATTGATGATCATGATTACGCCGAGATGCACTGGATTGATGCTGTAGATCGTTGCGACGGGGAGCATAATGGGCGCCATGATCAGCAGGGCAGAAATGATTTCCATAAAGAACCCAACCATCAGCAGAAGGATGTTGAGGCCGATCAGGAACATCCATTTTTCTTCGACGTGCGAGGACAACCATTGCGCCAGCTGGCTTGGAACTTGCTCTGTGGTCAGCACCATGTTCAAAGTTGCGGCGATCGCAAAAATTGGGAGCAGGCCGCCGAGCATCTGGGTTGTGTGAATGACAGCATCCCAGAGCTGGGCCAGTGTAAGCTCTTTATAAATAAACAGCTCGACAACAAGCGCATAGGCCAAAGCGATGGCAGCGCTTTCTGTGGCTGTGAAGTATCCGGAGTAGATGCCCCCAAGCAGAATGACTGGCATGAGCAGGGACCAAATTCCGTTGGTGATTGCACTGCCAGCTGCGCTCACGTCAAAGCCTGTGCGTGGGATCATTCTGTTAGCCCAGGCAGAATAGATCGCCAAAGCGATGGAAAGCAAAAGCCCAGGAATGACGCCTGCCAGAAACATATCGGTGATAGAAGTTTCGGTGACCAGACCGTAGATGATCATCGGAATGCTGGGCGGGATGACGACACCGAGCGTTCCTGCACTCGATAACGCTCCCAGAGAATAACTGGTGGAATATCCCTGCTCTCGCAGTGCCGGGTACAGCACAGATCCAACCGCGAGCAGCGTAACCATGGAGGAGCCCGAAATTGCAGCAAAGAAGGCGCAGGAGAGGATTGTTGCTACGCCGAGACCACCTGATAAAGACCCGGTCAATGCTTTGAGGACAGCAACGAGACGCTCAGCAATCGCACCGCGGCTCGTGATGGAACCACACAGCAAAAAGACGGGAATGGACAGCAATGCCTCACGATCCAGCGCAGCCCAGAAATCCTCAGCCATGAATATCAGCTCGCCATCGCTATAAAGCAGCTGGACCGCCCCACCGAGCACCATCAAGATCACGATGAGGTTCTGCCGCAATACCAGCATCACCAAAACGGCGAGTGTGAGAAGGAGCGCATAGGTCATTCTGCATCTGCCTCCTCTGGCCTCAACGAGGGCAACAGCATGAAGCCGAAATATCTGAGGGCGTTGGAGCAGAACGCGTAGGGCATGATGGTCTGGAACCACCAGAGCGGCCAATCCACCACTGGCACGAGGAACCCGATCTCGTAGGACGAGCGTACCAACTCAAACGAGACATAGCCCGCGAGCAGGAAAAGTGCACCGCTCAAGCCATCTCCCAGTCGCTGCAGAAGGTTTTTCCAGGCTTCTGGCAACAAATGGTCTGTGACCTTGGGGCGGATGTGGGTGCCGGATGATGTTGCAAGGCCAAGGCCGAGCATGCCAGCAAAAATGGCGGCAAACAGAGCAATTTTGCTGCTGTGCATCAAGGAGAGATCGAAAAACTCTCGTGCAACGACATCTCCCAACATGGCCAACACCACGATGATGTAGGCCAGAGCAGCAAATGTCGCTTCAAATCGGTACAGCAGCTGGAAAAATCGCCTCATGCAAATTGAAAAGAGCCCTCAAAATACGGTGGGCTCTTCCTTTCACGTGTCATGGAATCAAAGCATACAGGCTTTCTTTGCCTCTAGAATCTTAGGCCAGACTTCTTGCGCCTGCCCGCCGATTGAGCTCACCAACTGATCCCGCAATGGCAGGACAGCTGTTTTCCATTCCTCGCGTTGCTGCGCTGAAAGCTTATGGACGTGCCCGCCCTTTTCCTGAAAGCCGGCAAGCATGTCTTTAGCCATGGAGCGCACTTCATCTCGCAGGCCCTGGACAGGCACCAGAGCGCTGGTGATGCTGTCCTGTTCGTTTTTACTCAGCTTCTTCCATGTGCGCATGCTCATGACCAATGCTCCAGACTGGTGAAGATGCGCGGAGAGCGTGAGGTGCGGTGCGAGTTTGCCCATGCCCATGGCCACATAGGTCATGGCTGGCAGTGTTCCGCCCTCAACCATTCCGGTTTGCAGCGCTGACGGTGTCTCAGCAAGGGCCAGAACAACACCGTTTGCACCCATCCCCTGCCAGAAGTTGACTGAGTATTTTGCAGGTGCTGCGCGCACTTTCACGCCCTTCACATCGCCTGGCGCAAGAAATGGCTTTTTGCCGAAGGTATGGATCCAGCCCAGCTCGTTCCATTGCAGGAACTTGAAGCCCTTTTTCTCAAAAAGAGGTTCAAAAACAGGCGTGAGATGTTTGTCCATTGCGCAATCAATTTGCGCGTAACTGTCCCATAAAAAAGGCACTCCCATCAGTGCCATTTCCGGCACGACAGTGGAGAACGCAGTCATGGAACTGCCAAGAATATCAATGCGTCCGCGAATGGTTTTCTGCACCATCACTGGTTCTGTACCGAGTTGGCCTGCATGAAATAATTTCGCGCTTATTGCTCCATTGGAATTGAGAGAAATCTTATGCGCAATGGCTTCTACATGGTTTACCCATGGGGTACCCAAAGGCGCACTGGTTGCAAGTTTCAGCTCTTTGGCAGCCTGTGCACCACTCATAGATAATGTGAAAGATAGTGCCGCCCCCAGCAATAATTCGCGTAATTCCATAGCCCCCCCAATATGTTCCCAAATCACACATGCATTCTGCTATTATCAGTGGCCCCAAGCCAAGAGATGTTATAGTTTGGCAACACAATTATCATTATCAAAAACAGAACTTATCGTCTAGTTTGAGTGTAAAATGAAATCTTATAAGCCAAAACAAAAACGAGGCTATGAGGCGGAGCAGAATTTCCTGCAAGCTGCAAAAACGATTTTTGCCAAAGAGGGTGTAGCGCGGGCGCGGGTTTCAGACATTGTTCAACTTGCAGGTTCGTCTACGGGTAATTTCTACTTTCGCTTCAAGAACAAGGAAATGTTGTTCGAGCGCCTTTTTGAGATTTACGAGGAGCATGCTCAACGCCTTATTCAGGATCTGCAAGATCCCCTCGGCTCGCTTGAGAGTACCATCTACTTTGTGACAGCTTTGAACCACAAGCTGCTGCAGGAGAATGTTGGCCTGTATCGCGCCGCTCATGAGATCTCAGCAAAGGAGCCTGAGACCTGGAAGCGCTTCCAGCAGCTGACCATCATGACAGCAGAGCGTATTCTTGAACTCAGCACCCCTTATAAGGACCAGATTCCATTTGAGGACTGGGAGATGCAGGTGCGGCAGACGGTTCAGCTCATTACCGGGTTCACCGCCAATCAAGCCATTCGCAATGCCGGCCCTGCCCGTTTTGGATCGCAGGCAATGGTTGATATGCTTTTCATGGCAGCTATGGGCTCACTTGGCCTTGCTCCTCCTAGGGATTTTGAAGAGGAAAAAGAAAAAATCCATAAGATATTGAATGATGAACGATATTCCTAAAGCGTAAGCTGAAAGAATATTCTAATATACGCGTATAGGTTTTAATTTTGGGAGGAATTATGACTGATACACTTAGTGCTCCAACCTGGACACCTACTGTATTCACCAAGCCAATTGATGTGAACGGTTACAGGTCTGTGATCGAGATATTTGAAGAGGCCAATGGCCGATTTGCAAACAATGTCGCCTTCACCAATTTTGGCCAGTCACTTACATTTAAAGACGTTGATGAGAGGTCTCGCGCAGTTGCTGCCTATTTGCAGAATGAGCTGGGCCTGAAGAAAGGCGACCGCGTCGCCATTATGCTGCCAAATATTCTGGCGTTTCCGGTTCTCATGTTCGGCATATTGCGCGCCGGACTGGTGCAGGTGAACGTCAACCCTATGTACACACCGCGCGAGCTGAAACACCAGCTCAACGATGCGGACACTGATACGATCTTTATTTTCTCGGGCTCCAGCCCGACGCTTGCAGAGGTTGTTGCCGATACACCAATCAAAAATGTGGTGATTGCCAATGTAGGTGATGCATCTGGTGTGGACATGCCCTCACCGCCTCCACACGAGATGTTTGCAGACCGCCTGACAGTCTCAGATGTTCTTGAAAAAGGTGAGCAACTGGACTTTACGCCGCCGCAGATTAATCCGAGTGACCTGATTTACCTGCAGTATACGGGCGGTACCACTGGCCTTTCCAAAGGCGCCGCGCTGAGTCATGGCAATCTGGTGGCCAATATTGCACAGTTTGATGCGGCGACAGACGGGTTTATGCGGGCTGGTGAGGAGATCGTGATTACGGCGCTGCCGCTCTATCATATCTTCGCGTTGATGGTGAACTGCGTGTCATTTTACTGGTTAGGATCCCGCAATGTGCTGATCACCAATCCACGCGATATGCCGGGGTTTGTCAAAGAACTTAAGAAGTGGAAGTTCAGCGTGATCACCGGGGTGAACACGCTTTTCAATGGCCTGCTGCATACCCCGGGCTTTGATGAGCTGGACTTCAGCAACTACAAATTTGCCATGGGCGGCGGATCAGCCATTCAACGGGCAATTTCGGATAAGTGGAAACAGGTTACCGGTCACCACATTATTGAAGGATATGGTCTGAGTGAGACCTCGCCGATCCTTTCGGTGAACCCGTTTGACAGCACCGAGTTTACCGAGACCGTTGGCCAGTCCATGCCAAAGACTGAGATCAAGCTGCTGGATGCGGAGGACAATGAAGTTCCGCTTGGCCAGCCAGGTGAGCTTTGTGCACGCGGGCCGCAAATCATGCAGGGATACTGGCGCAAACCGGAGGCAACCGCTGCGGTGATGACGCCGGACGGGTTCTTCCGCACCGGTGACATTGCGATCATGGACAAGCGCAACAACTTCAAGATTGTCGACCGCAAGAAAGACATGGTGCTTGTGTCTGGCTTCAACGTATACCCCGCAGAGGTCGAGGCTGTGATAGCTGAGATCAAGGGTGTGGTTGAAGTGGCTGTTGCAGGTACACCTGACGAGCGTACTGGCGAAGCGGTGAAAGCGTTTGTTGTGCGCAACAACGAGGATGTTACGCCAGAAGCCATGCAGGATTACTGCCACAACGCGATGGCGGCTTATAAGGTGCCGAAATACGTGGAGTTTTTGGAAGAGCTTCCGAAATCTACCGTGGGCAAGATCTTACGCAGGGAATTGCGAGAGAAATAAGTTTCTCACCAGAAGACATAAAAAGAGCCGCAGTTTGATCGCTGCGGCTTTTTTCGTTTCATCCGATACAGATGCGCGTTATGCGCCTTCCACGATGATGATGTTGGCAATGCCAGCGTTTTCACGGTGTTTCTTGGCCGCCTGATACTCTTCGCTGTTATAACACGCCATCGCGGTTTCCATGTCGGCAAACTCGATCACCACGTTGCGGGGATGGTTTGCGCCTTCCAGATCCTCAAACTTGCCGCCGCGGGCCAGAACGTTGGCACTGTACTTTTTGAATGCAGTAGAAGCTCCGTCTGCGTAGAGCTTGTAGGGCTCAGGATCTGTGACTGTGACGTGAGCGACCCAATAGGCTTTTGGCATTTTCTCTTCCTTTGAAACAGGAAGAAGCGGCGCATGATACGCCGCCCCTTCTTCTCGTTATTTATAGTGTGTCTGCCTGTTACTTGTTCAGGATTTTCGCCAGAATTAGGTAGGCGATACCTGCCGCGAACAGACCAACGAACCATGCATAGGTGTAGATGGTCGCGAACAGTGGTGAGGCTGGACCTGAGAGACCTACGCCTGCCAGGAAACCTGGAAGGTTTGGCAGGATACCGATGATCAGCGCAAGCACACCTGCCCAGTTCCAGCCGTTTGAGCCAGAATAGATGCCGTTGTGCTTGAACAGGTCTTCCACGTTGAGCTTGGTTTTGCGCAGCAGGTAGTAGTCTGCCAGCATAATTCCCGCGATTGGACCCAGCAGTGCTGAGTAGGCAATCAACCAGCCAATGATGTGGTTCACGAGTATCCATGGGAACATCACAAGGCCAATAGCCGCTGTGATGTAACCACCGGTGCGCAGGTTGATGGATTTCGGTGCCAGGTTGGAGAACCCGTGTGCCGGAGCCACAACGTTTGCCGCCAGGTTGGTGGTGAGCGTTGCAACGATGAGTGCGAACAGAGCGATGATAATGCTCATGCCACCCATTTTTTCAGCCAGGACAATTGGATCCCAGATTGGCTCACCGAAGATCACCACAGTTGCGGAGGTTACCGCAGAAGCGATGAACGCAAACAGCGCCATTGGGATTGGAAGGCCAACAGCCTGCCCCATGAACTGGTCTTTCTGGCTTTTTGCATAGCGCGTAAAGTCAGGAATGTTCAGTGCAAGGGTTGCCCAGAAGCCGACCATGCCTGTGAGGCTTGGCCAGAAGACGGACCAGAACTGGCCTTCTTTAGGCTGACCTTCAGCAAACTGGCTTGGAGTGGAAAGCATTGCGCCGAACCCACCTGCATTGACATAAGCCCATGCCAGCAGTGCCAGACCCATTGCAAGCAGGAATGGCGCTGCATAAGTTTCCAGCCAACGGATGGATTCTGTACCGTTTTTGATGAAGTACAGGTGCAGTGCCCAAAACGCCATGAAGCAGGCAAACTGGCCTGCATTGATGCCCAGAATTGGGAGCGGGTCACCTGCCAGTGCTCCACTCATGAGCGTGTTCAGGATCACGTAGATCGCAGAACCGCCAACCCATGTCTGAATACCGAACCAGCCACAAGCCACGATACCACGGGCGACTGCTGGAAATTTGGCACCAGCTGGACCAAAGGACGAGCGCAGCAGCACCGGGAATGGAATACCATACTTGGTGCCTGCATGGCCGATCAGGACCATTGGAATGAGAACGATTGCGTTGGCGAGCAGGATCGTCATGACCGCCTGATCCCAGCTCATTCCTGCGCCAATCAGATAGGACGCGAGCAGATAAGTTGGGATACAGACCACCATCCCGACCCAGAGCGCGGAGATGGAAACCCAGTTCCATGTACGAGCTACAGCAGCGGTTGGCAGCTGATCTTCGTTGTAAAGATCACCGTCGATTCCGACGAGTTCCTGATGGATAATACCAAACTCGTCCGGGACGACATTCCCGGTTGAGCCTAGAGTTGAGTCCGACATCGAGTAATTCCCCTCAGATTAAAGGCAGCAGATCCCCTCTATAAAAACTACTGCGTTTAATGACCAGCCCGCGTACCCCACGCGGACCTGATGGCATATCGCAGTGCTTTTTAGCTCTGCGACATGCTCTAAATTGTTGTTTTCAGGCGCCTCTTGTTCCGAAAGCCAGTGTCCTCTTTTCGGAGATGCACCTTTTGCTCTGTGTGCAGACTTATACGCCTGCTGGCATCAATTCTGGCCGGCGCTCAACTTTGCGAGGCGCTGTGATTTCCTTCCACTTGGACAGAGCGGCGCCGACCGGAGCATTTGGCTCGCGACCAACGAATTCACCGTGACCTGGCTCGGTTTTAACCGTACTTTCCTCAATCGCGACTTTGCCACGGGTGAGTGTGAAGCGTGGCAGACCGACCACTTCCCTGCCTTCAAACACGTTGTATTCGACGCAGGACTGCTGATTTGCAGCAGTGATTGTTTTTGAGCGGTTAGGATCCCAGACAACAATGTCGGCATCCGCTCCTTCAAGAATTGCACCTTTTTTAGGATACATATTCAGGATCTTGGCGATATTGGTGGAAGTGACAGCTACGAACTCGTTCATGGTCAGGCGGCCTGTGCGCACACCGGTTGACCAGAGCATTGGCATGCGGTCTTCCAAACCGCCTGTACCGTTCGGGATCTTGGTAAAGTCGCCAACACCAAAGCGTTTCTGCTCCAATGTAAAGGCGCAGTGGTCAGTTGCGACCACCTGCAATGAGCCGGACTGCAAGCCTGCCCAAAGGCTATCCTGATGCTGTTTGTTGCGGAACGGAGGCGACATGACGCGCTGTGCGGCGTGGTCCCAATTCGGGTTGGCATACTCGCTGTCATCCAGTGTCAGGTGCTGGATGAGCGGTTCCCCATACACACGCATGCCTTTTTGACGGGCGCGGCGGATGGCTTCATGGGCCTGCTCACAGCTTGTGTGCACGATGTAGAGCGGTACACAAGCCATATCCGCGATCATGATTGCACGGTTGGCTGCCTCACCTTCCACTTCCGGCGGGCGAGAATAAGAATGCGCTTCCGGACCGTTGTTGCCTTCTGCCAGCAGTTTTTGCTGCATGGTGGCGACTACATCACCGTTCTCGGCATGGACGAGCGGCATTGCACCAAGCGCGGCACAACGTTGGAAAGATGCGAACATTTCGTCATCATCCACCATCAACGCACCTTTATAGGCCATGAAATGTTTGAAGGTGTTGATGCCGCGATCAACTACCTCCTGCATTTCGTTAAAGACCTGCTCGCCCCACCACGTGACAGCCATGTGGTAGGAGTAATCCGAGCATGCTGCGCCGGACTTCTGCTGCCAGATGGCAAGCGCTTCCATCATGGACTGGCCGGGAGATGGCAGACAAAAGTCCACCACCATGGTTGTGCCGCCAGCAAGGCCTGCCCTTGTGCCAATCTCGAAGTTGTCTGCAGAATGCGTTCCCATGAACGGCATTTCCAGATGCACGTGCGGGTCAATCCCGCCCGGCATGACATAACAGCCGGTGGCATCCAGCGTTTCATCACCGGAGAGGTTCTTACCTATTTCGATGATCTTGCCACCGTCAACCAGCACATCAGACTTGTAGGTTCTATCGGCAGTTACAATCGTGCCGCCTTTGATAACTTTAGACATATTGCAGTCCTCAACTCTTTCAAATCTTTGGGTTATTCGGCTGGCTCGGTGGTATCTTGCTCAATTTCCGCGTACTCAAGCACTGCATGGAACAGCACGTCAGCACCTGCAGTTGCCCACTCTCTTGAAATCTCTTCGTCTTCGTTGTGGCTCAAACCATCCACGCATGGGCACATGATCATGGCTGTTGGCGCTACACGGTTTATCCAGCAAGCATCGTGGCCTGCGCCGGAAATGATGTTGCGGTGAGAATAGCTCAGGCGCTCTGCTGCATTGCGCACGGCAGAGACGCAGCCTTCATCGAAGGTGACCGGATCAAAGTGACCGACGGCTTCGATCTCGATGCCCAGACCAAGTTCTTCTGCGATTTTCGGTGCTTCAGCTTCCAGTTTGGCTTTCATGCCATCCAGAACGTCCTGATGCGGGGAGCGGAAATCAATGGTGAAGACGGTTTTACCCGGAATCACATTGCGGCTGTTTGGATAGACGTCGCAATGTCCAATGGCGCCAACGGCTTCTGGCTGGTTCTCCATGGCAATCTGGTGCACCAACTCTGTGATGCGCGCCATGCCAAGACCTGCATTTTTGCGCATTGGCATTGGGGTTGAACCGGTGTGGCTGTCTTTTCCTGTGAGGGTGACCTGCAGCCACCAGAGCCCCTGACCGTGGGTGACAACACCGATGTCTTTTTCCTCGATTTCGAGGATTGGTCCCTGCTCAATGTGGAGTTCAAACATGGCATGGAGTTTGCGCGCGCCGACTGGCTCCTCGCCCACATAGCCGATGCGCTTCAGCTCATCGCCAAACTTTTTGCCTTCTGCATCTTCGCGATCATAGGCCCAGTCCTGCGTGTGCATACCAGCAAACACACCAGAGGCCAGCATAGCCGGTGCGAAACGGGCGCCCTCTTCGTTGGTCCAGTTGACCACCTCAATTGGGCGTTTGGTTTTTATGCCACGCTCACGAATGGAGCGGATCACTTCCAGACCTGCAAGTACACCAAGCACACCATCATACTTGCCACCAGTTGGCTGCGTATCCAAATGAGAGCCGATCATGATCGGATCAAGGCTCGGATCTTCCCCTTCCAGCCGGGCAAACATATTGCCCATGGTATCGATGTGCATTGACATGCCTTCAGCCTCACACCAGATGGTGAAAAGCTTGCGGCCCTCGGCATCTTCGTCTGTGAGCGTCTGCCTGTTGTTGCCGCCACGAACACCGGGTCCGATTTGGGCCATATCCATAAGGCTACGCCACAGTCTGTCACCATTAATACGATGATTTGAGCCAAGTTTACTCATAAGTCTCTCCGATAACGCTTTTACAACGTCGTTTTATTCAACTCACCCGCGCTTTATTCTTTGTAATCACAACGGGCTCGCCATAGTTATCTGGTCTCCCGAAGGAGTATAAAACTGATAAAACCGATGAGGACTTTCGCAGGATTCAAGCTGTATCTCTTTTTTTGACAGGACGGACGGATTGCAACCGCACATAAACAAGCTGCAGGCAAAATATGTCAAAAATTCAATCTACTAGATTTCCCGCAGGGTTATTTTTCCCATTTGGAACAGAGTAGGTATCGTATGCAGAGGTGGCCCCCTCATACAATAGCTTAGTTCAGCTTAAATCTTGGATATTCCCCTCCCAAAACTTTGGGTAAATTGGACCAAACAGTCAATTATCTGTCAACCCACCTTCAAAATTTGTTTCAGGCTTCTGATACTAGTAAGAAATATCTCTAACATTACAAGGGGTAAGCCGATAAATTAGCCGACCTCTCTCTCAGCATACCGCTATCTCACACAAGAAAGCTCCACAACTTAGTTTATTTTTCGCACCTAATTATAAAAGTGTAACAAATAGAACAGACAAAGCCTCAGCGGATAAATATGCGAGTAAAGTTCACTATCTATTCTGCCAAGATAAGCTTTAACAAGAAAAAACTAACTTAGAGACCTCTAATGCTGCACTGCAAACTTACCCAAAAAGCTCTGCATCACTCCAAATTTATATTTTGGAGGACAGGTTATATTTGCATTGCAAAACAGATATTCTGCCTTAGAGATAATTCTTGCTTGACTAACTGGTAGTTGCCGATATTTTTTGACCGAGAGGTAAAAAATTATGTTGACTGCTGACCAAGCGCGATACCTGGGGGAAGTGCAAGGCTCAGATCTTCGGGATCTGATGCAACAGGCTGCTACAGTAAAGCTTCAGTATTGGGGCAACACTGTCACCTACTCCCGTAAAGTTTTTGCACCACTGACAAACATGTGCAGGGATACATGTACGTATTGCACATTTGTCAAACACCCCAGCTCGCCCGAAGCCAACATCATGACACCGGAGCAAGTGATGCGTACGGCGCGTCAGGGTGAAGAGACCGGATGTAAGGAACTGCTGTTCAGTCTGGGTGAGAAGCCCGAACTGCGCTACGAGCAGGCGAAAGCGGCTCTGGCAACGCTTGGCTACAGTTCCATGGTAAGCTATCTGGCGGATGCCTGTGAGATGGTGCTGGGGGAAACAACTCTCCTGCCCCACGTGAATGCGGGTACGCTGAGCGATGAAGAGATTGATCAGCTTCGCCCCTTTGCCGCCTCTATGGGCATGATGCTGGAGACAACCAGTCGTCGATTGATGAAAGAAGGCCAACCGCATTACGGCTGTCCGGATAAGGCTCCTGTCCAGCGCCTGCGGACTTTGGAACGTGCTGGACAAAAGAAGATCCCGTTTACCACCGGACTGCTGATCGGCATTGGCGAGACGTGGGAAGAGCGCATTGAAGCACTCGAGGCTATCAATGAAAGCCATGCTCGGCACGGCCATATCCAGGAAGTGATTATCCAGAATTTCCAGCGCAAGCCAGGGATCGGAATGGAAAACCATCCGGAACCTTCGCTGGATGACATGCTGCGCACGCTGGCCGTGGCCCGGTTGATCCTTTCACCAAAAATCAGTCTTCAGGCACCGCCAAATCTGAGTGAGCGACATATGGAATACCTGAGTGCGGGTATCAACGACTGGGGCGGCATTTCGCCGGTTACCATTGATTTCATCAACCCACAGCACCGCTGGCCAGTGATTGATGAGCTTGCACAATCTACTCAGCTGGCAGGGCAGAAGCTGGAAGAGCGCCTGACCGTTTATCCGAGTTATCTGCGCGATAAAACCGAGTTTGTTGACCCTGCTGTGCTTTCAAAATCACAAGGGCTTTGGGAACAGATGGGTTCCTCTGCCTCGCTTCAGTCAGGAGGCACCCTATGACCCTTCACAATTTCCCGCAGCGCGCCGGTGATACGCCAGAGTTTCGCAGTGTTAGCGCTCCCGTTCGTGATATTTTGAGCAAGGCGCTGGCTGGTAATGAGGTTTCTCAAGCTGAAGGCGAATGCCTGTTCCGTGCCTCAGCAGAAGAATTTCCAGCTATTGCCTATGTGGCGGATACGCTTCGTCAGCGGTGCAATGGTGATCGGGTGGGCTTTGTAGTTAACCGGAACATCAACTTCACCAATGTCTGCTACATGGGCTGCAAGTTTTGTGGATTTGCCAAGCGAACCGAAGACCCTGGCGCCGAATGGCTGGTGCCTGAGCAAGTTGTGGCACGGGCGCAGGAAGCTTGGGACCGCGGAGCGACTGAGGTCTGCATTCAGGGTGGACTGCACCCGAAAATGGAAGGCACTTATTATCGTGAGCTCGTGCTGGCAATCAAAAAAGCGCTGCCGGACATGCACATCCATGCGTTTTCGCCGTTTGAGGTTTGGTATGGTGCGGCCAAGACCAAGCAGTCTTACACGGACTTTCTTCAGGACCTGAAGGATTGCGGGCTGGGTTCCCTGCCCGGTACAGCGGCGGAAATTCTGGACACAGATATTCGCCAGCAGCTGACCCGTAACAAATTGAGCACCGAGAAGTGGGTGGAGATCATCAAAGCGGCCCACGAGATTGGAATTTCGACCACCGCAACGATTATGTACGGCCATATTGATGGACCGGAGCATTGGGCGGCTCACATCGCCTTGCTGCGCGATATTCAAAAGGAAACCGGAGGCTTCACCGAACTGGTGCCCCTGAGCTTCGTTCACTCCGAGAGCCCACTTTATACGGCGGATCCGAAAAACGTGCGCCCTGGTCCGACTGATTTGGAAGTACGCAAGATGCATGCAGTTTCGCGGATTATGCTGCATGGCTGGATCGACAACATTCAGGTTTCCTGGACTAAGCTTGGTGCTGAGTTTGCCTCTGATCTTTTACAATGCGGCGTGAATGATCTGGGCGGCACTTTGATGAATGAGAGCATCTCCCGCTCTGCTGGGGCGGCTCATGGGCAGGAAATCACAGCCTATGAGATGTGCCAAGTCATTCAGGAAGCAGGCAGAGAGCCTGTTCAGCGCAACACCATTTATGGCGTGATCAATGATTTTGCCGATGGATTGCCAGAACAACAGGCGCCATTGGTTGCCCGCGCACATTCCGGGCTGCTGAACTTCCTGACTGAGGCTGATGGTGCGCCTGTACAAGCGGCTGGAGGTGCTGGATGAGCTCAAACACGCCTATCAAAGTCACTTTGATTGCCGGAGGGGTTGGCGGCGCCAAAATGGCGGAAGGCCTGTATCATCTGGAGAACGTAGAGCTTTCCATCATCGGCAACATTGCAGATGACGAAGCTTTCCACGGCCTTTGGATTTCGCCGGACATTGATACCCTCACCTACACGCTTGCCGATGTGATTGATCGCCAACAAGGTTGGGGTGTGGCGGATGAAGGCCACCGCGCGTTAGACACGCTCTCTAAACTGGGTGACGATACATGGATGTCACTTGGAGACCGTGATTTTGGTCTACACATCTACCGCACACACCGACGCCGTCAGGGAGATCGCCCAACGCATATTGCACGTGATATCGCCAAGAGCTTTGGCCTTGAGTGCGAGATAATTTTGCCAACGGACGATACGGTTCAAACGCGTGTGAGAACGGAGGCAGGTTGGCTGAGCTTTCAGGAATACTTCGTCAAAGAGCGCTGTGCGCCTGAGGTTCGGGAGCTGCATTACGATCATATCGAGGACGCGCATGCCACTGAGGAAGCCTTGAGCGCACTTGCTGAGGCAGACTTGATTGTGGTTGCACCAAGCAACCCCCTCGTGAGCATTCTGCCAATCCTGAAAATTTCCGGTATTCTGGAAACGGTGAAGGCCTCCAAGGCTCCAAAGGTTGGAGTTTCGCCGATCATCAATGGCGGTGTCGTGAAAGGCCCTGCGGACCGGATGCTGGCTTCTCTTGGCTATGAAGCATCAGCCTTTGGCGTGGCGCAGATTTATGCGGATTTTCTGGATTGCTTTGTGATTGACCACGCAGATGAGCAGCATGTGACTGCCATCAATGACCTTGGTCTGCGCACCTTCACGGACACGATCCTTATGAAGACCCGCGATGACAAAGTACAGCTGGCGGCGTCGCTTCTTGCCCTTTCCGATGTTGGCAGCGGAAAGTCATCAGAGGCTCGGGAGCTGAGCGCATGAAGGAAACCGCAGTTAAAACGCTTGTTGTTGTTCCGGTAAAGGATTTTGCGAGAGCCAAGTCGCGTCTCGGACCGGATCTTGATGCCAATGAACGGGCCATCGTGGCTGCGAACTTATTTGCGCAGACCGTTGCCTTCCTGCAGGACACCCAGGCACGCAGCAGCACGCCCTTTGAGATTGCAGTGGTCACAAGTTCAGCGGATATCGCAAAAGCCGTGACTGATCATCGCCTTCACTTGATCTTAGAGGGACAGGAAGATGGACTGAACTGTGCACTGACCACTGCTGCTCTTTGGGCAAAAGCGCATGATTACGAGACACTATGCGTTTTACCTGCCGATATCGCAGCTCCTGACTTTGGTGAGTT
The DNA here is from genome assembly GCF_001623165.1 of Pseudovibrio sp. WM33. Taxonomy (NCBI): domain Bacteria; kingdom Pseudomonadati; phylum Pseudomonadota; class Alphaproteobacteria; order Hyphomicrobiales; family Stappiaceae; genus Pseudovibrio; species Pseudovibrio sp. WM33. The sequence continues at coordinate 49,605 of NZ_LMCK01000023.1, read as the reverse complement.
TGAGCGGCTTCTGGGACTTGTTGGTTCGCCGAATTCACTGGTTTTGTGCCCGGCACATGACTACGGCACCAATGTGCTGATTGTGACGCCGCCGGATGCCATTTCGTTCACCTATGGCAGTTCATCCTTTCTGAAGCATCAGGCCCAAGCGGCAGAGCGTGGTTTGAACTGCGTGATCGTTCCGTCCTCCTCCTTTTCCAGAGATATCGACTATATGGAAGATTTGAGCGCACATCAGCCCCGGCTCCGTGCAAAACGTTCCGATCGGAGAGCTGTTTGATGCATACACTTTCCCTACATGCGATACCGAACATTCCAGAGATCAATCCCGGCGATGATCTCGCTGCTATTTTGGGCGATGCCATTGAGGCAACTGGGCTTTCTTTGCAAGACGGAGACGTCCTGACATCTGCGCATAAGATCTTCTCCAAGGCGGAAGGCCGCATTGTGAGACTGTCAGATGTCACTCCTTCTCAAGACGCTAAGACCTATGCGGAAGAGCTGAACAAAGACCCGCGCAAGGTAGAGATTATCCTGCAGGAAAGTACTCGCGTGGTTCGTCATTTTAAGCGTCCGACACAAAATGAAGGGACGATGATCTGTGAGCACCGTCTGGGATTCATTTCTGCCAATGCGGCAGTCGATGAATCCAACAGTAGCACAGATGAAACGCTCATTTTGCTGCCAGAAGACCCGGATGCCAGCGCTACCCGCATGCAGGAAGCCCTTTCCAAACGCTTTAACGCCGAAATCGGCTTTGCCATTACAGACACTTTTGGACGGCCCTGGCGACTTGGTCAGGTGAACGTGGCTGTGGGCCTTGCCGGTGTTCCGGCAACAATCAAAGAACAAGGCAACTCGGATGCACATGGGCGCTTGCTCAGTGTGACCGAACCCGCCTTTGCAGATGAGTTGGCCGCGGCTTCCGGTCTGGTGATCAGCAAAGCAGGCCAGACACCTGTTGTGCTGTTTCGCGGACTGAACTGGACGCAGGAAGCGAGTTCGGCACAGGATTTAATAAGATCTAAGAAGGAGGACATGTTCCGATGACATTAGCAATTATCGGAGGAACCGGGCCACAGGGTCAGGGGCTTGCACTCAGGTTTGCACGTGCGGGCGTTCCCGTTGCGCTTGGCTCTCGTGATGCAGTTCGCGGCAAGGAAATTGCCGAGGAGTTGATGAGCAAGCTCCCAGAAGATTCTGCGCAGATCAACGGTATGGGTAACGAGGATGCGGTGGCAGCGGCTGGCGAGTGCGTTATGCTTGCTGTGCCTTATGCAGCGCACGACGCAACGTTAAACGCCCTGAAACTGCACCTTGTTGGCAAAATCCTGATCGACATTGTTGTTCCGCTTGCCCCAGGTGACCCGAAGACCGTCGAAATGCCGCCAGAAGGCTCTGCTACTGAGGCTGCACAAGCATTGCTTGGGCCAGACATTCCTGTTGTGGGCGCATTGCACAATGTTTCGGCCACGACTTTGAACAATCTGGATTGGCCGATCAACTGCGACATCCTCGTGTGCGGTGACAACCTTGCTGCCCGCAAGGTGGTGATGGAGCTGGTCAACAAGCTCGATGTGAAAACCTACAATAGCGGCAATGCAAAAGCAGCACGCTGTATTGAGGCGATTACCCCGATCCTCATTCGTCAGAACATTTCAAAAGCTGTGCCGTTTACACATGCGGGAATCCGCATCTGGGCACCGGATCACTAAGACTTTTTCGGGCGTATCCTTCTTCGAAAACCAACTGCCGTTTTTCGAGGGTACGTTTTGAACAACACCTTACTATTTGTGAAGGAGACACACATGGACTTTGGTATTTGCTTTAAAGGGTTTGTAGAACCAGAGCGCGCTAAGGCACTGGTTCGTCAGGCTGAAAATGCTGGTTTCAAATATTGCTGGTTCTATGACAGTCACATTTTGTGGCGTGAGAGCTTCGTGGCTATGGCAATGTGCATGGAACACACCAAAAACATGCGTTTTGGACCATGCGTGACCAACCCAAACACCCGTGACTGGTCTCATGCAGCCAGCTTGTTTGGTTCGCTTGCCAAACAGTCCGGCGGTCGTTTTGATATTGGTCTGGGCCGCGGCGACAGTGCTGTGCGCGTAATGGGCAAAAAGCCAGCCCCGCTGAAGCGTCTGGAAGAATTCACTCACACTGTTAAAGCTCTGATCCGTGGTGAAGAAGCGCAGTACGGTGAATGCCCTGAGCCAGTGAAGTTCCCATGGGCGGATGGTTATGAGCTCCCTGTCTGGGTTGCGGCTTATGGGCCAAAAGCGTTGAGCTCTGCTGGCCGCGTAGGCGATGGCCTTATTCTTCAGATTGCGGAGCCTGGCATTTGTAAATGGCTTGGCGATCAGGCAGTTGCAGCTGGTGAAGAAGCTGGCCGTGACATGAGCAACTTCGGCATTATGGCAGCTGCTCCTGCTCATACAGGCACACTGGAAGAAGGCATTGAGAAGACCAAATGGTTCCCTGCTATGGTAGGCAACCACGTGGCGGATATCGTTGAGAAGTATGGATCAAACACCGATCAGGTGCCTGCATCCCTGACGTCTTACATTGAGAACCGTCGTGGTTATGACTATTCCAAGCACGGTCAGAGCGACAATCCGTTCCTCGACTTCATTACCGATGATATCGTTGAAAGCTTTGCAGTTCTCGGCCCACCTGAAAACCACATTGAAAAGCTAAACAAGCTGAAAGATGCGGGCATCACTCAGTTCAACATCTATCTGGACAGTGGTGACGAAGAGAAGATCATCGCAGATTACGGCGAAAAGATCATTCCGGCATTTAACGCGAACAATGCAAAAACACCGGAAGCTGTCAGCTAAGCAAACACGGGCCGGGTTCCATATGAGCCCGGCCTTTTCTCTTATTAGAGCATGCTGTGTTCATGTGCATTCACGCATCAAGCTCTAACTCTTTATTTTTACGCGTATTTTTGTCTGAAAACCGGAACCACTTTTCAGGGATACGTTTTATTGCAGAAAAACAACAATTATTGGGTGAGCTGCCTCATCACGACTTTTCTACTAGTGTTTAGCTTGATATGAGCACTGTGTTTTCGTAGGTGCTAACCTACTCATATACCGAACGAGTATTTCTAGGTTCGGTGCTTAAGCAATTTGGAAAAGAGTATGGCTAAGGCTTCTGAAGCAAAAGGCAAAACACGAATTCAGATCGAGAAGACTGAGAAGATCCTCGCAGCTGCGCTGGATGTGTTCTCAACCTATGGATTTCGTGGATCTACGATCGATCAGGTCGCTCAGCAAGCTGGTTTGTCCAAGCCGAACCTTTTTTATTATTACGACAGCAAAGATGCCATTCATGCAGAGCTGATTGAACGGTTGCTGTACATTTGGCTTGATCCTCTGCATCAGCTCAATCCTGAAGGTGAGCCCATTGAAGAAATTTGCGCGTATGTACGCCGCAAATTAGAGATGGCGCGGGATTACCCTAGGGAAAGCCGCCTGTTTGCCAACGAGATCTTGCAGGGCGCACCAAGAATCAAATCTCTGATTGCGGGGCCTTTGAAGTCACTGGTGGATGAGAAGACAATTGTTATTCAAGGCTGGATGAATGAGGGCAAGGTAGCCGACACAGACCCTTACCATTTGCTGTTTTCAATCTGGTCTACCACCCAGCATTACGCTGACTTTGACAGCCAAGTACAAACGTTGCTTCCGGCAGATAAGTCTAAAGACCGCTTTAAAGAGGCGGCTGCGTACCTTGATCGCATGTTCCGCAAAAGCCTTGCTCCGGAATAATCGAAGAGCTTCTTACAGACGGGTTGTGGGCGTGATTACAGGCCCCTGCTCCGTTTGTAGAATATGGGCTTTGACGCGGTAGACATCCTGCACGCGCTCTTCGGTCAGCACCTCTTCCGGCGTACCATACGCAACCAGCTTGCCTTCTTTTAACATCGCGATCCGCGTGCACAGGCGGGCAGCGTATGTCCAGTCATGCAGGCTGACAAGCATTGATGTGCCTTGTTGTTGTAGCTTTTGAAAAATCTCCTGCAGCTCCAACTGGTGTTCCGGATCAAGTCCTGCCGTAGGCTCATCCGCAATGATCAATGGTGTTTTTTGCATCAATGCCCTACCGAGCAAAGCACGCGCCTTCTCTCCACCAGACACCTGTAGGATTGAGGCTTTTCTGATTGTTTCCAGCCCCAAACTTGCAATCGTTTCTTCCAGTTCCGCCTTGTGCTTGGGCATCCGCACGGAGCCCCCGATTGCTTCACAGCCCAAAGCCAGAATGCGTTCTACAGACAAATCCCAAGCCACATCACGTTCCTGCGCCATGTAAGCAACATGCTTGGAGAGTTGCTTGGCAGAGATGCTTTTGAGTGGCTGGTTGTCGTACCTGATGTTTCCATGAGACGGGATTAATCCGACCATAGCTTTCATCAGTGTGGATTTGCCTGAGCCGTTGGGGCCGATCAAGCCAACGATCTCGCCTTTACCAATCTCCAGATTGATTGAGGACAGGATATTCCTGGGGCCGTAGTTGACGGAAAGGTCTTTGAGTTGAAGTAACATCAGATCAAAGCCCTGCGTTGTTTGATAATCAGCCAAAGAAAGAATGGCGCGCCGACAATTGCCGTCAGCACTCCGAGCTTGAGGTTTGATTGTGGGCCAAACAGCTTCACAGTGATATCAGCAAGCGTGAGCAAGCAAGCCCCGGCAATGGCACTTGGTAGCAGAAGACGCTGTGGCTCTCCGCCTACCATTTTGCGCAGCAGATGAGGCACGATGAGGCCGATGAACCCAATTGTGCCCGTCACGGCTGTCACGGCACCCACACTGGCTGCAGTTCCCACAATGGCGCAAAACCGCAGACGTGGCAGTGATACGCCCATGGTATGAGCGGTTTCCTCACCCAAAGACAATGCATTGAGGCCTTTGCCCGTGATGAGCAGAAGGCTCCAGCCGATAAGAATGAACGGTGCAATGATATACAAATGTTGCATGGACCTGTCGTTCAGCGAGCCGAGCATCCAAAAGACGATTTCCATGGCAGCGAACGGGTTTGGCGACAGATTGAGCGCCAATGAGGTGAGTGCGGTCGCGATGCTTGAGATCGCTACGCCTGCAAGGATCAGTGTCAGCGTCTGGCCTCTACCACCTGCCAGCATGGGCAACAAAACTGCTGCAATCGCTGCGCCGAGCAATGCAAACGCTGGCAGCGCGAAAGGCATGGTGATTGTCAGGCCGGTGTAAATTGCGATGACGGCACCCAGACTTGCGGAGGAGCTGACGCCGATCAGGCCGGGCTCCGCCAAGGGATTGCGCAGGAGGCCCTGCAATACCGCACCGGATAGGCCAAGCGTTGCACCCGTGATTAAGCCCAGCAGGGCGCGTGGGACGCGGATTTCCCAGAAGACGATGGAAACTGGCGTTTTTTCTGCAGCAAATGCTGCTTTAATCAACTGCATGAATGTCAAATCAGCAGCGCCGATCATGAGCGAGGTAACAAACAAGGCAGTAGCGATCAGGCATAGTGCCATAATCAATGGAGCATCCGGATGCTTTGTCATTCGGTTTGCGCTCCTAGTTTGGTGGCTTGGTTGGCCAGTTTACCAATAGCTTGCGTCACAAACGGCAGACCACAAATGGTGTATTTGTCTTCAACCATGACGCGGCCACTGTTGCCGAGTGTTCGCTTCAATGCCGGGTGAGCGAGGAGTTCAAAAGCCAGTGCTGGTTTATCTGAGAACTGAGTGCCCTCAACAAGCAACTGTGGGTCTTCGAGGATCAGCAGCTCCAAAGGCAGCTTGCTCGTGCCCTTCAAGCCCAGATTATTGGCAATATTCTGCAGGCCTGCCGTTGTGATCAACTCATTGACGAGGCTACCATCTCCCGCTGTGTACCCATTGGCGTAGTAGACCCCTGCCCGCGCTCGTTCTGCTGGCTGAGTATCGATAAACTGCTGGATTTCAGAGGTGAACTGCTGTGCGAGTGCCTCAGCTTGTTGTTCACGTCCCAATATCTTACCGAGACGTCGTAGCTCTTTGGCGATGTCTGAGATGGTGCGAACGGGTGGCACCTGAACCACCGTTATCCCGAGACCACGCAGCATCTGCACTGTGGTTTGGTTTGTGTATGTCCCTGCGATCACCAGATCAGGGTTCATCAGATAGATTTCTTCTGCCCCGCCGAAGTTGACGGGATAGGCCTTTGCCTCTTCACTCATGACGGAGAGCGTTGGGTCAGATGCTAATTTGGAGACTGATACAAGTTGTTTTTTGCCTGCAAGCAGCATGGAAAACTGGTCGGTACACAGGTTCATGGAGACAACTCGCTTGGGTGCCTCCGCCTCGCTCTGGTCAGCGCGTGCAACGGCAGGACTGAATGCCAGAGCCATCAGAAACGCCATTTGCATGATCTTTTTGATCTTATTTCGCATTTCGACCTTTTGAGAGGCGTACAGACATTGGAAGGCAGCCCGAGCAGAGCCATCCCCTGCAAGATGCCGCTCAGCTTTCACCGAGCGGCATACTTAATCAGAAACTGGCAGTAAGACCAGCGTAAACGGAAAGACCTGGTGTCTGATAGTCTTTGATCCGCTCATAATCCTGATCCAACAGGTTTTCACCACGGACGTGGAACGTTAAATTCTCGGTGTACTGGTAGGCAGCCTTGGCATTGACCAGAACGAAGTCGTCGAGCTCACCCTCATCTTCGATACCGGAGACGTAACTGGTATTGAGGTTGAGGGTCAGCACATCAACGGGCTTGTAAGTCGCCCCTACATTCACGTCATGCAGAGGGACATGCACCAAGCGTTTTTTGTCTGGTCCAACAGCCCATGTGTAAGTGTAGGCAGCATTGAAGCTCAGATTATCGAGAACATCCCAGTTAGCAGAAAGCTCCGCACCTTGGCTGCGGGACATGCCGTTGATCTGTACGTACTTACCACCCACATAGTCGATAAGGTCTTCAGTCATAATATGGAAATAGGTTGCGCCAAACCGTAGTTTACCGTCGAAGAACTCCTGGTCGATTCCAGCATCAAAGCTCAAGCTCGTCTCCGGCTTCAGATTTGGATTGGGCCCCCATTTGCCAAAAAGCTCATTCAGAGCTGGCGCGCGGAAGCCATTGCCAATGCTTGAGCGAAAACGTGTCCCCTCAATAATTCGGTAGGACGTTGTAGCGCGACCAGACCAGTATGTTCCGAAACGAGAATGATGATCCAGACGTGATGAAAGAGAAAGGCTTAGCTCATCTGATGGGTCGACCATAGCTTCAACAAAACCCCCAAAGATCCGGCTACTTCCGTATTCTGCATAGTCCTCATGCATCCAATCACCACCAAAGTTCAGCGTGATTTCGTCTGTTACATCGAAGGTATTGAGGACATCAAACTTGTAGCGATCGCCTTTGTAAGTCCCTGGATTGTCACCGTAATACTTGCGCGTTGTATCGACTATCTGGAATGAGGCGTCAGTTGTCATCCTATCATCTAACCACGCAAAATTAGCACCTAACTTACCCATATACTGATGGTAGTCCTGTTCATTACGTGCATCAGGGTTATTATATCCGTCAAACTCGCTGTGACCATCCGTACCGCGTGCAACAAAATATAGGTTCAGAGCCTCTGTGACATCGACTGAACCTTTTGCAGAAAAGGTCAGGTTCTCATAACCATCTTCATCTGCTGTGTCACTTTTTGGGGTTTGCGCACTAAACCCATCAGTATGGTAGCGCTGCACATTTACTGCGATATCTGCTGTTTCAGTCGCCGCCTGAAATCCATAGGCAGCATTGACGGTTCCGTAGCTGCCGCCCTCGATGGCCGCATTATGCTTCACGGTGCCCGGCGCAGCGCGTTTGGTGATGATATTGATAACACCCCCCACCGCTTGGCCACCATATAATGCACTGTGCGAGCCTTTTAAGATTTCAATACGCTCAACATCATTAAGTAGGACATGCTCAAGGCGAGCTTCAACTTGCGTACCAGACGGGTCAGCAATATCGACACCATCCAGCAAAATCTTCGTGTAATAACCACTCATTCCACGAATGCGCAGAGCACTTGTTTTACCCGCTCCGCCGTTTTGCGAAAAAGAGATACCCGGCAATTTTGTCAAGTATTCGGAGACAAACGTAGCGCCGTCGTTCTTTAGGTCTTCTTCGGTGACAACGTGGGTAGTGGAGCCGACTTTGCCGGCTTCGGTTTCCGTTCTGTTGGCGATGACGATGATTTCGTCGAGCTCGGTCTCGTTTGCGGAGGAGATTAGAGTTGAGCTGAGGAGAGCTGAGAGAGCTACGCCGGATTTGAGGGTAGCTGCGATCCAAGATGTGTTACGCACGAGTTTGGTCCATCATTCACAGCATCCATGTCGGATGCCATGCTGTTGATTGCATTGTGCGCCTTTGAAGAAAATTGGTTCTAACCCGTTGAAACAAAGTCAGATTCATCACCACTCAGACGCACTGTGAATGTCACCTGAACGGAATACCGCCCCTTAGCACGCCCCGTACCGTGGGTGAGTGACTGCATCTGGCAGGTCTCCTGGCTTGCGCGTCCTTACTGTTGCTCCGCCTTCCCAACACTGCTTTAAACAGCTGCGTCAGTGGCATGTGTGAGCAACAACTCTACGCTTACAGTTGCGGGGGCAGCCACGGCTTTTCCAAATGAACCGTGTTCCCTTTTCATTTTTATCTAATCGACAAAAATACCAAATGCCCGGCTATTGATCAGATTTCAGGGGCTTCCGTCAACTAGCTGAGCGAGGAACTTGATAAAATTCGACCAATTGCCAGCTAAACTCACAGAAATTGCTGATGCGGCCACGCTACCAGATCTTGCGGTGCGGCCACTTTAGGTCGCACCTGCTTGTGGTGCTTAGGCAGCATCGTTGCCATCTCATTTGTTTAACTCATGAAAATCAAAGCACAGCCAAGAATGACGAGGAGTGCGCCAATCCATGCCCCAATGGCAGGAAACTCTTTGGTTTGCCACCACAGAACAGGCAGCATCATCGCTGGAGTGGTTGCTGACAGGGTAGACACGATACCAACCTCTCCGCCGCTCAGCGCATAGAGGATCAGCGTCATACCGATCCCCATGCCCAGCATGCCGGACAAGGAGGCCAGTGCGACGATCTCTTTGTTGATTGGGTTCGCCAATCTGAATGGACGGCCCGGCAGGTAAAACAACACCAGCAAACCAAAGGCTGCAATGGTGCAGCGCATAAGAGAAATCGCAACAGGATCTGCTCCACTTTCCATAACGGGGCGAATGATGATTGACCCTACTGATTGGGAAAGTGCGGCCAACGTGCCAAAGAGGATACCAATGGCAACAGGACCTCTAATCGCCTCCCATTTATGGAGCTGGTCTTTGCGCTTTCCAAACGCAATGGAGAGAATAACGCCCACTAAAACGAATAAGATACCAACAAGCGCCTGAAATGACAGTTCCTCTGACAGAAACAACCAACCGAGAAGCGCTGATATGGGTGCGTTCATGGAAAACAGGATGGCTGTGCGGCGAGGCCCCATACGGTTTAGCGTGAGGAACAACAAAGTGTCCCCCATGAAGATGCCGACAAAGCCAGAGAGAAAGATAAGAGAGGCGTGGCTTGAATCAACCGTATTCCATGTGCCTGTTGCAATGACATAGATACCCAGAAACACCACAACAAACCACATACGCACACAGTTGAAGCCAATGGCTCCAAGGTGTGCTGCAGGTTTTGCTGAAATGAGACCACCAATAGCCCAGGTGGCAGCGGCACCTAGCGCGGCAACTTCAAATAAAAACATGGGGTGACCTAACCGACGAAACTACGGCACGGCGCAGTTTGTTTATAAAAGCCAACCAGCTCTACTGCTCTTGGATTTGCCGCGCAAGCGCAGTCTGGTGATTTTTAGAACAGACCAACAGCTATTCAGGCAATAATATTTCACATCTCAGCAAAACACAGATGAGCACCGTTAACTAAGTTAGTTTCAAGTGCCCTACCTCAATCTTGAACTTTGCAGGTGCATTCGGTAGAGATTCTACGTAGAGATTACATTGCTGTTCCTGCCTGATTTGCGTTTTTGACGCTCTCTCCGGCTCATTTGATTACACGTTCTAATCTGGAGATTTTCCATGAAAGATATTGAAATTGCCCGCGCAGCAGACATGAAACCCATTGCGCGCATCGCTCAAAATCTGAAGATCCCGGAGGACGCTCTTGAACCTTATGGCCGATTTAAAGCCAAGGCTAATCTGGATGAGATGCCTGAGCTGAGCAGTAATCCATATGGCAAACTCATACTTGTGACAGCTGTCTCCCCAACCCCAGCGGGAGAAGGTAAGACCACAACAACTGTGGGCCTTGGTGATGCGCTCAATCGCATCGGGCTAAAAACAACCATCTGCTTGCGTGAACCCTCGTTAGGCCCGTGTTTTGGCATGAAGGGTGGAGCAGCAGGTGGCGGTTACGCGCAGGTGGTGCCCATGGAGGATATCAATCTCCATTTCACAGGTGATCTACATGCAATCACTACCGCACATAACTTGCTGTCTGCTATGATTGATAACCACATTTATTGGGGCAATGCGGAGAGTATTGATCAACGCCGCGTTGTCTGGCGCCGGGTTGTTGACATCAATGACCGTTCACTGCGCTCCGTTACCACTGGTCTTGGCGGCGTAAGCAATGGGTTCCCGAGTGAATCTGGCTTTGACATTACCGTGGCTTCTGAAGTGATGGCCGTGCTTTGCCTTGCTGAAAATCTACAGGACCTTCAGGACCGTTTGGGCCGCCTGTTGATTGGGTATCGCAAAGATAAGACACCGGTTTATTGCCGGGATCTGAAAGCCGATGGCGCTATGACTGCGCTGCTTAAAGACGCCTTCCGACCTAATCTGGTTCAGACACTTGAGAACAACCCTGCCTTTATCCATGGCGGTCCGTTTGCCAATATCGCTCATGGCTGTAACTCAGTGATTGCGACAAAGACCGCGCTGCGTCTTTCTGATTATGTGGTGACGGAAGCTGGTTTTGGTGCGGACCTTGGCGCTGAAAAGTTCTTCAACATCAAATGCCGTCAAGCTGGTTTGACACCAAATGCCGTTGTTGTTGTGGCAACGGTTCGCGCACTCAAGATGCATGGCGGTGTTGCCAAGAATGATCTGACAGTAGAGAACATCCCCGCACTTGAAAAAGGCATGAGCAATTTGGAACGACACGTCAAAAACTGTAAGCGCTATGGCGTTCCTGTGATTGTGGCGATCAACCGGTACGGCCCTGATACAGATCAGGAAATTGACGTGATCCTGTCACGGATGGAGAAGCTTGGCGTAAAGGCCGTGCCCTGCACACATTGGGCCAATGGCTCAGCAGGCACTGAAGAGCTGGCGACTTCTGTCTCCGAAATTCTCCAGACGACACAGTCAGACTTCAAACATCTTTATGAAGATGATCTGGCCCTTTGGAAGAAAATTCGCAGGATTTGTAAAAAAGTCTACGGCGCCTCCAAAGTCACCTGCGAGCCGGCTGTCAAAGATCAACTCAAATCCTATGAGGAACAGGGGTACGGTCATCTCTCGGTTTGCATGGCCAAGACGCCTTATTCCTTCTCGACCGATCCGGCTTTGCTTGGGGCACCATCTGACTACAGCATCCATGTGCGTGCGGTTCGACTTTCCGCAGGGGCTGGATTTATTGTGGCGCTGACTGGCGATATTATGGTGATGCCGGGCTTGCCGCGCCATCCCGCAGCAGAGACCATTGGGCTTGATGAAAACAGCCAGATTGAAGGCTTGTTCTAATCTACATCAGACCGGTGTGGGCCGCGGCGAAAGCGGTCCAGATACACTGTTGACTGCAAGTCATCACGATCATAATCCCGGTAATGCCCGAACTTGAAGTATTGGGTTTTACCGGCAAACTCGTCGTTACCAATGTAGCCAGTAACGCGTGCGATAAACCTGTTGTTGGCCCAAATCTCGATGATCCCCTGCCCGACACGGCTTCCTTTGACACGGTAGCGCATATCCACCCATCCGGTTGTTGGATCCGGCAGTACCGGATCATCTGAGAGTTCAATCTGAATACCCGGATAATCTGAGTAGGTTTGCGGATCCGCCAGAAATGGGAACTTGGAGGTGTCCTGCGTTTCAATCGCTTTTTTCAGCTCAGGAATTGAAAGGCCACTGCCAAGAAACTCATCTGAGGTGCGGCTGGCATCATTTCTGTTGCGAAAGCCTTGCCGATCCAAACTCAGCATTTGTTGAAGCTCTCGCGAGAACCCCTTGAAGTCCTGCTGATAGCTGCCTTCTGCCTGCACAACCAGTTTGCGAATGTCATTGTGCTGGACGGTGATGTGAAAGACGCCGTTGTCAAATCGTTGCGCCAGAAATGGGCTACCGCCAGAATCTTCTTTCCATTGACCAATGACCCAGCGGGTCGATCCAGCAGGCCAGACGGTTCCAGCAATTTTAAAGCTGAATGAGTACCAAACTTCATCGCCAAAATTACATCGCGTTTGGCGTGCCTCCCAAAGTTCATTTTTCAGGTTGCCTTCTGAATCCAGCTCATCATCGCCGAACACAGTGATTGCCAGCGCATGCCCACCATCACGCACCACATCGCTTTCAATCTGGAAATTTTCTGGCCTGTTCATGCGGTGAATATCCCAGTTGCTTGCACTTGGGTATTCATCAAAGTCATCAATAATGACGGCACACTTTGACTGACGCATTTCATCAATGTGAACACCTCCGTCTTGTTGAGGCGTCACGATGATATCAGTTTTGTCAGAAGTTTCGTTTTTTGGAGTAAGGTCGTCGGCAACTGAGAGCTGAGGGCTAACCAACAGGCATAGACCCGCAAGCACAGGGATGAGCAGACCGTATCTTCTGAAAGTGTCGCTTAGATCTGAATCCGGCATCTTTTCTCCCAAAGGCACGGTGCTGGATTGATTGCAGATCAGACTAATCTAGAGAAGAATTATTGCTGCGCTCACAAAAGGCTTTCGGGATTTTTCAGAGGATTTGACGAAAAGCTTCAGGAAACAGGCCCGTAGATGATGTCTTCAGCCTCTTCCAAGGTCATATCAATGATCTTTTGAGCGAGCGAAAAGGGGAAGCCTGCGCGGATCAAACTGCCAAGCTCTTTATCCCGCCGCTCTTCTTTAGGCTTTGTCCGCCACGGCCCAAAGCGCCTTCGTTTGGCATAGGCAATCGCTGCGCGCTGGTCGTCATGGTTTTCATCGTCAAAAGCTGTCTGAATATCGTCTCCAGACACACCTTTGGCATTCAGCTCCAGCTTTATTCGGGAGCTTGATTTGCCTTTGAGTGTCGCCGATCTGATTTTGCTTTGTGCAAACTGAAGGTCATCGACAAATTTGTGATCACGGCAAAACGTGACCACAGGTTCAATCAACTCATAGAACTCATGGGGGTCTTCATCCGCTTCTCTGGCACGTTTGTCTATTTTGCGCTTGAGAACACGTCGCAGACTGTCTTCCGACGTATTGTATCTGTTTAGATAATGCAGCGCTGCCCGGCGCAGATATTCAGATGAAACTTTCTTGCCCACGTGACCTCATCTCCAATGCAATAGAGATGAGCTATCACATATTGCGCGGTGGTTTAGCCCACGAACGCACGTTCAACAACAAAATCACCTGGATGGTTGTTGGCACCCTCGCTGAAACCACGTTGTTCCAACAATGTCTTGGTATCTGCAATCATGTGCATGGAACCGCAGATCATGGCCCGGTCTTCTGCGACGTCTAAGACTGGAACAGACAGGTCGTTAAAGAGCTTGCCGCTTTCAATCAGATGAGTGATGCGCCCTTCCCGCTTGAAGCGTTCGCGGGTGACGGAGTTGTAAAGATGTAACTTGCCAGCTGCAACTTCGCCAATCAGCGGATCATTGCTGATATCGGCCACCAGCTCTTCTCCGTAGCGAAGCTCAGAGATTTCGCGTGTGGTGTGAGTCAGGATCACCTCATCAAATTTCTCATAGGTCTCAGGATCGCGGATCAGGCTGGCAAATGGAGCAATGCCGGTTCCAGATGAGAACATATAAAGACGTTTTGCCGGAGACAGAGCGTCAAGCACAAGTGTTCCGGTGGACTTCTTCTTCAGAAGGATGTGGTCGCCCTCCTTGATCTTCTGCAGGTGCTGGGTCAATGGGCCGTCCGGAACCTTGATGGAGAAGAACTCCAGTTCTTCATCCCAGGACGGACTGGCAATGGAATAGGCTCGGAGAAGCGGCTTTCCGTCGATCATCAAACCGATCATGACGAATTCACCAGAGCGGAATCTGAAGCTTGAAGGACGCGTGATTTTGAACCGGAAAAGGCGGTCCGTGAAATGGGTCACTTCCGTTACTGTTTCTACAAAGACATTTGCAGGAACTGCGCTCTCCAATTCCGCACCCTTTATGATCTGGTTCATCGTTCGCCTTGCTCCGATTAATGAGGTTGGCAAAGGCTAACCCAAGCTGAAGGCTGTGCTGAGGCACATGCAGCTAATAAACCGCGTGCGAGTGAATATTTCTTTTCTAGTTGCTTCTTTCCGTAGAATACTGTCTTTCGCCTCCCTTTCCTGAGCTTTTGGGAGATAGCCAAGGCTGCTAGAAAGTGCGGTGAAGCAGTCTTTCAAACATGCACTACATATAATTATGGAATATATTAATATTATTCAACATACTACCATAAGTTATGCGCATAACGGCATGATTTATACCCGTCAGTGGGCATTGATCTGAGCCGTGTTGAAATAGAGTTAAGTTGGGTTAGTCGACGTTGTTTTGAGCAACAATCTGATCCAGTGCTTCATCAGAAGCTTGCTTCTTTTCTTCAAGCACCTTCACCGGATTGCGTCTATCTGTGAAGATGTCCTCCGCAAATTCAAGGTATTTGCGGGCTGGCAATGGTTTGGAGAAGATGTAGCCCTGTGCAGAAGACACCCCGAGTTCGCGCAGAAGTACAATTTGTTCATACTTCTCAACGCCCTCTGCGATGATGCCCATGTTCATGGTATCTGCGAGTTCGGCTATGGCATCGACAAGACGGAAGGCATTCTCTTCGCTACCTAATGGGTCGATGAACATCTTATCGATCTTGACGATGTCCATGCCCAGCTTTTGCAAGTAAGCCAGACCGCCATGACCTGTTCCCACATCATCAAGCGCGACACGAATGCCATGGGCCTGTAGCTCTGCGATGATCTTTCTCGCCAGATCAATGTCTTCGAGAGGCTGACGCTCTGTCACTTCCATAACAACCTGATTGAGCGCAATTGGAGAGTCTTCGTAGATGTCCAATAAATCATCTACGATAGACCGATCATTAAAATGGCCTGCGAAGAGGTTGACCGAGAGCTTCAGTTCCGGGTGCTGAGAGTATAACTCTCCCAGATCATCAATGGACTGGCGCATGATGCTGCGGGTCATCTCGAAGATATGGCCCGAGGTTTCTGCATAGGTCATGAACTGACCCGGAGAGACTATTTTACCGTTGGTAAGTTGCCATCTCATCAGCATCTCACAGCCCTGTAGCTCACCAGTTACGATGTCTACGACAGGCTGATAGTACGGTATGAATTCGTTGTTACGGATGGAGGCAACAAAGTCGTCTTCTGCATCTTTTTCAGGCTTCCAGGAAAGCCAGACGCCCAAGGCAATCAGGAAAATAGCAATGCCTGAACAGGCGATCACAGCCACGATCTTGAGTTCGCCTACCAGACTCATGACCGCATTACGATCGCTTCGGATCCGCACATTAATCGGGTAGATCGTTGATGCTGCAAACTCTTCAATGAAGTTGCTGCCCATGATGACAGGAAGGTTGCTGTTGTTTGCCGGATTGACCCAAACATGATCACGCCCTAACCGGACTTCGATCTCAGAAGCATGGCGCAGATAATCTGGCCCCGGTTCAATCGCGAGTACGGTTGGAGAAATATTAGCAACCAGACGCCAGCCATTTCTAAGTTTCCAGGAGACCAACGCTGTGCGTATACCCTGATACTCCATCCAGGACATACCAATTCCAACGCGCGGGGCATCTGGCTTGACTGCCGGCAGAATACTGTTGCCGCGGCGAACTTGAGCCGGCACATAACACATGGGGACACCGCGGTGATCCACGATCCCTATTGCGTTAATAATGACGTTTTCTGAGAGGGTCTTTTCAAACTCACCCTGATTTTGGCGTGTACAGGAGATCAGACCTTTCACCTGCATCTGGCGCAGTATTTCAACGGCACCGGAAATCGCGGCCTCACTTCTTGAGATGTAACGATCTGCGATCGCGTTCATTTCGTTTCGCGCCTGGTGCATCGCGAAGTTCTCAAGGATCATATTGCCAATGAGCAATGGCAAGAGCGCCAATCCCAAAGCAACCAAAATTGCGCGGACAAATACGAAATAATGGCGAGACACAACCACGACCTTAAAAATGCAAAATACGGCTACCTATTTCTATGATTAAGGCTTACTTAAAACTGTAAAAATCATCCAAACACCCTAAACGATCCCCAGATGCTTTCCAAAATGGTTGTGAAATGCAGGGTTCCACTATGTTTTCTCTTAGAGTGGTTTGACTTTTTGCAGTGATATACACGCGCCCCTAACTCTCAATATGCCAGCTTAGCACCCAAATGCCTCTTAGCGGTCAATCTGGAGCCGAGCTATGCGCAGTTCTGAGTTACGTCGCCATCGTGCCTTCCTGGTATTCTTCTTTGCCCTCCTCTTCAGCAGCTGCTTTGCTCTTACAGCATCAGCACAGATCAATACTGATAATGCTGTCGCAAAAGCCTTTCTTCAGAACCTTCAGGACCGCGGGTTGACCTTGACGCATGTAGGACCGGTTACTGTCGACAATGACGTGCTTTCTATTGGCGGTATTGAAGGTTATCCGAAGGTAGATCAGACAAAGCGTTTCAAGATTGGTGATCTGGCACTGGCTCAGGCATCCGTGGAAAGTGATGGGCGCATCTTTGTCGGGGCATTTGCAGCTTCGAAGTTCGAGGTTGACGAACCAGACTTCAACTTCACGGCAGACAAGATCGCGATTACGGATCTTTATCTTCCCAATGCCAATGATCTAAGCAATCCAGCATCAAACCTCCCCATGTCACTCTATTCCACTGCAGAGATTATGGGACTGTTGTTTCAGGATCGTTCAACGGGCCAATCTATGCCTATTGAGCGGGTCAGTATCGACTTTGACGTCAACAATGGCGGCTTCCCTATCATTGCCAGTGTTCAGGTTGCTCATATCGTTTTGAGCCGATCCATGTTTGCACCACCACAACAGCAAATGCTTGATGAGTTGGGCCTGACTCAAGTGGATGCAGATATCGACTTTGAAGGTGAGTGGAATGGCGACACGGGCGAAGTCAACATTCCGAGTGCAGCTGTTGTGCTGAAAGATCTTTTCTCTGTACAGGTCTCCCTGAAACTGGAAGGCCTTACAGATACAGTTGTTGAGCAGATCACCGAGCTTGCCACTAAGGATAACGTCATTGCCCTGGATTTATTACAGAGCGCAGCCATCTCCAGTTTCAATCTCTCACTCGTCGATGAAGGTAGTCTGGATGACATGCTTGAACGTCAAGCTCACCGACACGGACAATCACGCTCTGCCTATACACAGCAATTGACGGAAAAAGCAGAAAAGCAGTTTGCGAAAATTCCTGATCGCGCAAAGCAGCTGGAGTTTACGGAAGCGATTTATAGTTTCTTGCAAAATCCGCAGAGTATCACGCTGAGTGCTACCCCTAAGGCACCGATAAGCGTAACACAAATTCTTGGGGTATCTGCGATTTCCCCCGCTTCCATCATTTCTTTGCTTGGCATCGCCCTTCAAGCAAATGTAAACTAGCACGGAACCCTCCTACTAGCCATAAAAGGTTTATTTAATGCCTTTCCAAAATTTCAAACGGCAGGGATTTTTTGCTGTTTCAATCACTGTATTAGGTTTATCCGCCCAGCCTGCTCTTTCCAGTCCTGCATCAGACCTCATTGATAAGTACAATGACTGGTTCCTTGCAAATGGCGCAGAAACTGCAACATATGCGAAGGCGATAGAAGACGGATCAAAGACCGAAATTCTTGATCATAAAATCGAAGGAATGTTCACTCTTTCCCTCGATGAAGACAAGCCTAACCTTGGCGTCTACTACATCATCAAGACGCCAAAGGCGATTTATGATGGTTCTTCGCGTGACGGTGATACGTTCAGCTTTGATACCGTAACAACCGACAAGATGCAGCTTGAGCTCGGCTTTTTTGAGAAAGCAGAGAATTTCAAAAATGTTGCAGAGGCTCAAGCCTCCAAGGATGCCGTTAAAGTCGTTGCTGCCGCCAAAGATTATGTCATTTCCGGATATTCTGTGAACTGGGTTGACCTTCCCGTTCTGTCAGATGGCGTTACAGCAGAAGAGTTTCAGCAGTTACTCGCCGCTGCAACCGGTGTTTCTTATGACCGCAGTAGCTTTGCTGAAGTTGTAGCTGACATGGCAATGGCTGATGCACTTACAGGGACATACACTATTAAGAACGGCGTTTATTCCGGCGCAGAAAATGGTGTTGTGGCTTTGACTACAATTGAAGAAGTTGAATATAAGACAACAACTTCAATGGTGACTGATGGCCGTGAGGTCTCTACAGTTTCTGAAACGGTATACAATGACTTTTCTGTAAAAGATCAAGACATCCGCCCTCTTCTGGCGCTTCTTGGTGCAGGAGAAGCTCCTTCTGATAAGCTGCTGAGCGAATATCGCGTGGGTAGTTTCTCAACCACTATGAAAACCGAGGGAGGTAGTGCCTCGGAGCCATTCGGTTTTCTAGAAGTGAGTGCTGGTGAAACTACCACCAAAGATGTGCGCATGTCAGGTGGTGATGCTGCCAAGCTTTGGGCTGCGTTTGAGAGCCTCAAAGACAAGCCAGAGGAAGAAGAGGCCGTTGATCAGATTTTCAGTATGCTTGATGCGCTCGGCTCATACTCCGTCGCATATTCAGACATAAACGACATGGTCATCAAAGCGTGGGACCCAATCCGCGCTCGCATGAAAGACACCCAAACACCAAGTTTTGAAGCATCACTGAAACACGCCTCAACGACAGACCTGACAACAAACAGTCTTGGTCAAGTCAAACTTGAAGGCTTACATGGTGCTGTAGAAGGCGACGATGCAGTGTTTGACTTGGACAGCTTTGAACTAGCTGATCTTGCATGGCCTAGCCTGCGTACCATGGTTGAGAGCACTCTTGCGGCAGAAGCTGATCCTGCTGCTGCGATGAAGGCCATTCCAACGATCGGACGCATTTCTCTTGCTGGCCTAAACATGCAGGCAAAAGATCTGCCAACACCAGTCTCCCTTGGTGAGCTTACTATTGAGATGGGCAATCACATTGGGCCTATCCCGACAAGCCTGTCTGAAGTCATTGGTGGTCTGAGCTTTGATGCTGCACTCCTTCAAGAGCCGATGGTTCTGGGTGTACTTGACCGTCTTGGCATAGAGCGTGTTAACCTCACACAGGACTTCAAGATTGCGTGGGATGAGAACACTCAGGATCTGTCTCTGGAAAAATTCGAGTTTGAGCTTGAAAACGGCATAAAACTTCGTGCTGACATTCAGCTTGGCGGAATTCCACGCTCTCTCTTTGAAAACCCACAGGAGGCAGAAGCTGTTGTGGCTCTGGCGACCTTCAAAGGCGCACAGATCGAAGTGATGGATTCACCGCTTATCAGTGAACTTCTTGCAACTCAGGCAGAGCAAGCAGGTCTTCCTGCTGAATTGCTGGCTTCAATGATGATTGATGGTACGCTCCAGCAGGCTGGTCCACTGGCTGAAACCGAATTTGCTCTGGAACTGGCACAAGCAGCTAAGAGCTTTGCTGCCAAGCCAACCAACATCCGCGTGACACTTGCTCCGCAGACAGCAGTTCCAATCATGCAGCTTGGAGGTATTGCGGCTCTTGCACCTCAACAGCTTCCTGAAATGCTGGGCGCAACTGTGAGCTACACCGAGTAAGCTCAGACAGGATGAAATCAAAAAGGCCGCTGTGATAGGTGATATCACAGCGGCCTTTTTGTAATCTGGAAGAGCCTTGCAAAAGCTCGACGGCGCTTCAAGTCGGCCTTATCAAGCGTCCGGAGACGCTTTTTGAGTTACTTGATTGCTATTGGTGAACTGGAGTTCACACAGATGCCTGTAATAACCATCCATCTCATACAACTGATCGTGCGTGCCGCTCTCTAAGAGTTTGCCATGCGACAACACATGGATGGTATCCGCATCACGAACGGTTGAAAGACGGTGCGCAATCACGAGTGTCGTACGCCCCTTCATCAGGCGTGCAAGCGCGGTTTGTACTTTATTTTCGGACTCAGCATCCAAAGCAGACGTCGCTTCATCCAGCAATAGAATGGGTGCATCAGAAAGCATTGCCCGTGCGATCGCCAAGCGCTGACGCTGGCCGCCGGAAAGGCGTGTACCACCCTCGCCTGCATTGCTTTCGTAACCCTTTTCCATCTTCTCGATGAACTCGTGGGCATTTGCATTCTTTGCAGCCTCAATCACTTCCTCATCCGTGGCGCCAGGACGGCCGATAAGGATGTTCTCTCTGATCGTACGATCAAATAGGAACGTATCCTGTGTCACGATTGCGATATTGCTGCGCAGACTTTCCATGTTGAAGTCACGAATGTCTTGATCATCGATCAGAATTCCGCCCTCATCAATTTCATAGAAACGCTCAATCAATGAGAAGACTGTTGATTTACCCGCTCCAGATGCACCAACAAGGGCAGTCACTTCACCTGAGTTTGCGACCATACTCAGGCCATTCAGAGCTTTCGTCTCACCATAATCGAACTCGACTTGTTTGAACTCGATCCGTCCTTTGGTGACCTTCATGTCAGGCTTGTCTAAGGTTCTCTGATTTTCTTCTGGCATATCCAGAAGCTCGTACATCAGGCGCACACCAACAAGCTTTGTATTCAGATTAACCTGAAAGCGAGCGAGGCGTTTAATTGGCTCATATGCAAGCAAAAGTGCTGTGATGAAGGCAAAGAATGCTCCCGGATCCTGATCCAAGGCAATTACACTATAACCACCGTAGAGGATAATAATCCCAATCGCGATACCGCCCAGAGTTTCCATCAATGGCGATGTTCTGGCAGTCAACTTCGCAATCTTGTTGGACTGTTGCTCGACGCTGGAGACCGCGCTGTCCATCGCCGCATGCATGTTTGCTTCGTAGTTGAAGGACTTCACAACGCGAATGCCCAGAGCCATTTCCTTTACCAAGGAAAGAATGATTGTCTGAGAAACAAACTGGCTCTTTGCAATCTTCTTCACACGGCGAACAAGCTTGGAAACAGCATAGACAGCCGGAGGCATGATGCCCAGAGAGATGAGTGAGAGCAGCGGATTCTGCCAGACCATGACAGTGACCAGACCGATTACCGACATAACATCCCGTCCAGCGGAAAGGATGATCAGCTCCATAACACCGCGTGCCGCGCCTGTGTTGTGGCCAAATCGTGTGGCCAGATCACCAAATGTCGTGTGGTCGAAATATCTGACGCCCAATCGGGTCACTTTTTCAAACATGTTACGCTGGAGCTTGGCGACAATCGAGTTACCGATCCTGCTCAGCACAACAGTCTGACCATAGGTCGCTATGCCTTTGGTCAGAAAGATGGTCATCACCGCGCCGGAGATGATGTAGACCATGGTGATGTCACGGTCGATAAAGACCTGATTGATCACGTTTTTCATGATAGCTGCACTGCCAGCACCTGCTGCGGCAGCTACAATCATGAAGCCAAACGCAATCATGTATTGGAACTTGTATTGCCCGAAATTTTCTCGGAGAAGGCGGCGAATAAGGCTGGGAGCGCCCTCTTCATCCGCAAACAGCTTTTTGCTTATGGCGTCGAACACCTAAAACCCTCAGCTTTTCCAGCGAAATTAAGTATGACGACTTAATTTGCTACCGGTAGAAGATGAAAAGGCGACCGTAGATCTACGACCGCCCTTCCATGAGATTTATAACATTATGACGTGAACCGCCATACCTGCTTTTCTGCCAGCGGCTCTTATGCTTCTGGCAAGTTCAGGCGGATATGAAGATCGCGCAGCTGTGCCGGGAACACATCGCCCGGAGCACCCATCATCAAATCCTGTGCCTGCTGGTTCATTGGGAACAAGGTCACCTCACGCAGGTTCTTTGCACCAACAAGCAGCATAACGATACGATCAACGCCAGCAGCCATGCCGCCGTGTGGAGGCGCGCCGTACTGGAATGCGCGGAACATGCCACCGAATTTCTCTTCGAGTAGGCTTTCATCGTAACCAGCAATTTCGAAGGCTTTCTTCATGACTTCGACCTGATGGTTACGGATCGCGCCTGAGCCGATTTCATAACCGTTACAGACAACGTCGTACTGGTAGGCATTCAGTTCAAGAGGCTCAACGTTGTTGAGGCCGTCCATTCCACCTTCCGGCATGGAGAATGGGTTGTGACAGAAGTCAACTTTCTTGTTTTCTTCGTCCCATTCGTACATTGGGAAGTCAACAATCCAACACAGTGCGAACTGGTCTTCATCAATCAGATTCAGCTCTTCAGCTGCACGGGTACGCGCTTTGCCAGCGAAGTCTGCGAACTTTTTAGGATCGCCAGCTGCAAAGAACACCGCATCGCCTTCATCCAGACCAAGCTGGGTGCGGACTGCTTCAGTGCGCTCTGCGCCGATGTTTTTCGCAATTGGGCCAGCACCGGCGATTGCGTCTTCTTCTTTACGGAAGAAGATATAACCAAGGCCTGGTTGGCCTTCGCTCTGTGCCCATGAGTTCATGCGATCACAGAATGCGCGGGAACCGCCCTTTGGAGCTGGGATTGCCCAGACCTGAACCTTTGGATCGCTCTCGATCATACGTGCAAACACTTTGAAGCCGGAGCCTGCGAAGTGTTCAGTCACGTCCTGCATTTCGATCGGGTTACGCAGATCCGGCTTATCGGAGCCGTATTTGCGTATCGCTTCTGCGTAAGGAATGCGTGGGAATTCTTTGGTAACTGGCTTACCTTCAGAGAATTCATCAAACACACCACGGATAACTGGTTCCATGGTGGTCAGCACGTCTTCCTGAGTGACAAAGCTCATTTCCACGTCGAGCTGGTAGAACTCGCCTGGCAGACGGTCAGCGCGTGGATCTTCATCACGGAAGCAAGGTGCGATCTGGAAGTATTTATCAAAGCCAGACATCATAAGCAGCTGTTTGAACTGCTGAGGAGCCTGTGGCAACGCGTAAAACTTACCAGGGTGAATACGAGAAGGCACCAAGAAATCGCGTGCGCCTTCAGGAGAAGAAGCCGTCAGAATTGGTGTCTGGAATTCGTTAAACTCAGCATCATTCATGCGGCGACGCATGGAGTTGATGATCTTAGTCCGTGTCATCAGGTTTGCGTGCAGAGTGTCGCGACGCAGGTCGAGGAAACGGTACTTCAGACGAATATCTTCTGGGTATTCCAACTCACCGAATACTGGCAGCGGCAGCTCTTGAGAGTCGCCCAAAACTTCCATATCACGAATGAAGATTTCGATCTCGCCGGTGCCAAGGCCCTTGTTGACGGTATCGTCAGAGCGCTTCTTAATGTCACCATCGATGCGGATGCACCATTCGGAACGTACGGTTTCAGCCAGTTTGAATGCTGGGGAGTCCGGATCAACAACACACTGCGTAAGGCCGTAATGGTCACGCAAGTCGATGAACAGCAGGCCGCCGTGATCGCGTACACGGTGCACCCAGCCAGAAAGGCGAGTGGTTTCACCTACATTATTCGCCCGCAGCTCTCCGCAGGTATGGCTTCGATAACGATGCATAGCGTCCTCAGTGGTAATCTAGTGAATCATAAAATTCAGAAACTGGTTGACCTCGTCAAAAGGTCATCCGGCTGGAAAAGACATGTCAGCCTCCTAAAGTCAAGTAAGTCTGTAACTTTGGCGCCGTTTCTTGCGGACATTTCCCGAGTTTCCTCTACCTACGTGGTTTTCGCGAGGCTCTTGCTGCGACCCTTTGGTTCGGAGAGAGCAAAAATCGACATTTGCAACCACTTGATGAGAAAACGAGAAACTTAGATAGGGACAAGCCCGTTCGCTTACGCTATAGACTTTGACACCATGAAGATGATCACAACTACAGAAGAGCTTGCGCAAGCGTGTGCCAAGCTTGCTAATTCAGATTTCGTAACAGTTGATACCGAGTTTTTGCGGGAAACGACCTTCTGGCCAAAACTCTGCGTCATTCAAATTGCCAATCCAGATAATGCTGTGTTGGTTGATGCTCTGGCTGAAGATCTGGATCTTGAACCTTTTTTTGCATTGATGCGCAATACGGACATCGTGAAGGTGTTCCATGCTGCACGGCAAGATATTGAAATAATCTACCATCTGGGTGGCTTTGTGCCCTCACCCCTCTTCGACAGTCAGGTTGCAGCCATGGTTTGTGGCTTTGGGGATTCAGTCTCCTACGACCAGCTGGTTTCGAAAGTGACGGGTGAGCGGATCGACAAATCATCCCGGTTTACAGATTGGTCCCGGCGTCCATTGACGAACAAACAGCTTGCTTATGCACTGGCTGATGTGACCCACTTGCGCGACGTCTACCAGTTCCTGAAAGAGCAACTGGAACAGAAGGGCCGCAACCACTGGGTTGAAGATGAGATGGCAACGCTGTCTTCCATTGATACCTATCGCAGTGATCCTGCGAAGGCCTGGCAGCGCATGAAGTTGCGCGTTCGCAAACCACGCGATCTGGCTGTTTTAAAGGAACTGGCCTTCTGGCGTGAACAGGAAGCGCAAAAGCGTGACATTCCTCGTAGCCGCGTTATCAAAGATGATGCGATTTTTGAGGTTGCAACACAAAAGCCTCAGACATCTGAAGCTTTGGGACATTTACGCACAATCCCACGTGGCTTTGAACGTTCCAGACATGCTGAGGACATTCTCAACGCGGTAAAACGCGCTATGGAGATTTCTGAGGACGATCTGCCAGAAGTTCCAAAAGGGCGGCCTTCTCCAGATGGAGCGTCTGCAGCTGTTGATTTGCTGAAGGTGCTTTTGAAGATGAAGAGCGAAAGCTTTGGTGTGGCACCAAAAGTTATCGCGACGGTCGATGATCTGGATAAAATTGCATCAAGTGGAGATGCGCAGGTTCAGGCGCTTTCCGGCTGGCGCCGAGAGCTTTTTGGTGAAGATGCGCTGCGCTTGAAAAAAGGCGAAATCGGCCTTGCTTTTAATGGCCGTCAGGTCGTCATTTGT
This sequence comes from Pseudovibrio sp. WM33, assembly GCF_001623165.1. Taxonomy (NCBI): domain Bacteria; kingdom Pseudomonadati; phylum Pseudomonadota; class Alphaproteobacteria; order Hyphomicrobiales; family Stappiaceae; genus Pseudovibrio; species Pseudovibrio sp. WM33. Next base: position 24,295 of record NZ_LMCK01000023.1, on the reverse strand, counting down.
GAACAAGGTGAACCGGTTGAGCGTGTTGAAAACAGCTCTCGCCGTCGTGGTGGCAACAAGAACAACAAACCAAAGTCTGATTAAGATTTTGAATCCACTACTCATCATAACTTACTGATAAATAAGAAAAGCCCCGGCAAAACTTGTCGGGGCTTTCTTGCATCTATCTCAGATTTCCTAGAGCACTCTGACTTCGGCTTCCAGATCCATAACGCGTCCGAGTTGGTTCAGGCGTTTGGTCAAACGATCCCCTTGCATGTCTGCAAGTTCTGTCGGGAGAGCCAGCACGAGTTTGTCGTTCACCAGCGACAGCTTGCTCTTGAGCAACACGCCATTCATGGAGGCGCTGATCAATGCTGCAACACGCAGCGTCGCGCCAAGCATACGTGCCAGCTTCATGAGGCGTGGATTACTCAGATTGCGAATGGCAGGCGAAAGCGCATCATCCATCAGGCCTTCGTAGCGATAGAACACTGTCAGTGCCAGATACGCCCTTCCCGCATGATCAATGCCCACAAAGCCGCCATTAGAAATAATGTTCAGTGATTGCTGACCACGGTAGTCCGGATGCGCACGCCAGCCGATATCCGTTAGCTGACAGGCCGCAATGCGCAGACGACGTTCGCCTTCGCTTTCGTCCACACCAGCCACACGCATGGCCTGCTCGCTCCACTCAACCACTTCGGCTGAATATGAGGGATCACGGGCACGCAGCACACCCAACTCGTGGGCTGCGGTGAGCAAAGGGTCCTGCTTTTTACCGTCTTCATCAAGCTGATCATACAAGTACCCTTCCCGCACGCCGAGTGCAGAAAAGACGACCTGATCTGCCTGACAATGCAACAAGGTCTGCCGCATCACCGTTGCACCGTATGGCAACAATCCACGACGCGCTTTTGAGATCACCTGAATGCTTGGCTCGTTGTTTAGGTCATCCCGCATGAGCTGTTCGCAGAAATCAATCATGACTTCAGCAGGCACTGTGTAGTCATGCATCACATGCAGCGGATAGCCCTGTTGATACAAGTGCAAACGGCCAAGTGAACGCCACGTTCCGCCGATCGCATAGAAATTGCGGTCTTTTGCCTTACCCAACCAGTCGGCTTTTTCCAGCTCTTCACGGGCGATCTCATTGGCCAGTGCCAGATCTTTTTCTGAGGCTTCCTGCAGCCGAATGCCGCCAAGCGGAAATGTGCGTCCGTCACCGATGCCATGTGCACTGATGTCGACCAGCTCTAATGATCCGCCGCCCAAATCTCCAACAAGGCCATCTGCTCGCCAGAAACCGGAGAAAACCCCCATTGCTGAGTAGAATGCCTCATCACGGCCAGACAGGATCTGAACGTTGGCACGGCAGATGTTTTCTACTTTTGCAATGAACTCGGCGCCATTTTCAGCTTCGCGAGCTGCTGCTGTTGCCAGAATGTGCAGTTTGATGACACCCACATGATCGCAAACACGGCGAAACCGCACCAGTGCACGCAGTGCAGTGGCGACATTTTCTTCGCCCAGACGACCTGTTGCGCCTACGCCGCGCCCCAGTCCTGCCAGGATTTTTTCATTGAACAACGCTGTCGGGTTACGCGCCAGTCTTTCATAAATTACAAGACGGACAGAGTTGGAACCAATATCAATGATTGCTATTGGTCCCGGGTCTGCAAATCGTCCTCGAGGCTCATCACTCGTCGAGATATCTGTCACTATTCGGCCGTTCTACAAAAAGTTTTGGGCTATCGCCCTGTAGCGAGCTACCACGACCAGACAGAGATGGGTTCGTCATAAAGAACTTGTGTGCGTTGAACGGATCTTCGTCTGGTTCTGCAACAATGCGCTCATGACTACCGTCTGGAAGCAGACGCCAGCTTTGTTGATTATCTTCTAGATTTGCAACCATGATCTGATCAAGAATCTGCTTGTGTACTGTTGGCGTTTTAACAGGAACAAGGGTCTCGACCCGACGATCCAGATTGCGCGGCATCATATCCGCTGATGAGATATAGACATGGGCTTCATCAGAGGGCAACCCGTGACCATTGCCAAAGCAGAAGATACGGCTGTGCTCAAGAAATCTTCCCACAATTGATTTCGCGCGGATGTTGTCAGAGAGCCCTGGAACGCCTGCCCGCAAGCAGCAAATACCGCGCACGACCAGATCAATTTGTACCCCTGCCTGACTGGCGCGGTACAATGCATCAATGACACCAGGATCTACCAGAGAGTTCATCTTCATCCAGATCTGACCCGGACGGCCTGCCTTGGTGTGGGCAATCTCTTCTTCTGTGTGCTGAATGATGCGCTTGCGCAGGCTCATTGGAGAAACGGCCAGTCGCTCCAGCTCGCCCGGCTCTGCGTAACCTGTGATGTAATTGAACACCTTAGCAGCATCACGTGCCATTGCTGGCTCTGCGGTAAAGTAGGACAGATCGGTATAAATGCGTGCTGTGATTGGGTGATAATTGCCGGTGCCGAAGTGGCAGTAGGTTCTCAAACCACCCTGCTCACGGCGGACAACCATGGAGACTTTCGCATGAGTTTTCAGCTCAAGGAAGCCGAAGACGACCTGTACTCCAGCGCGCTCCAAATCTCGCGCCCAACGGATGTTAGCTTCTTCGTCAAAGCGGGCTTTGAGTTCGACAAGCGCGGTGACGGATTTGCCAGCTTCTGCAGCTTCTGCAAGGGCTTTGACGATCGGGGAGTTGTTGGATGTACGGTACAGCGTTTGCTTGATTGCGACGACATCCGGGTCCTGAGCGGCTTGGCGGAGGAACTGAACGACAACGTCGAAGCTCTCGTAGGGATGATGGATGAGAATGTCTTTTTGTTGGATAGCCGCAAAACAATCCCCGCCGTGTTCGCGGATGCGTTCCGGGTAACGTGGGGTGTATGGCGGGAACTTGAGGTCGTCGCGTTTGACGTTCACAGCCTGAGACAGGTCATTCAGCGCCAAAAGACCGTTGGCAAGGAAGGTTTCCTCTTCGGTGACTTCAAGCTCATTTGCAACGAAGGCACGCAGACTTTCTGGTGTGCTTTCTTCAATTTCCATGCGGATCACAGATCCGCGGCGGCGGCGTTTCAGGGCGGTTTCAAAAACGCGCACCAGATCTTCCGCTTCTTCCTCGATTTCCAAATCGGAGTCGCGCAAGACGCGGAACGCGCCTTTGCCGCAAACTTCATATCCGGGGAAGAGATTGCCGATGAACAACGAGATGATCGTCTCAATTGGAATGAAACGTGTTGCTTTTGGCCCGGCATCACGCGGTGTTGGCAGGACAACAAAGCGGCCAATCTGGCTTGGCATACGCAGCAGCGCAGTCATACCTGCGCCTCCATCCACCGGACGCAAATCTAGGATCAGCGAAAAGCCCAGATTTGGGATGAACGGGAAAGGATGCGCCGGATCAATAGCCAACGGGGTCAGAACCGGGAAAATATGCTGAAGGAAGTAGTCTTCCAGCCAATCCGTTTCAGACTGGCTCATGTTCTGCGCTTCAACGATGAAGATACCTTCATCAGCCAGCTCAGAGCGCAGTTGACGGAAGCGGGCTTGCTGCTCACTTTGAAGCTTGCTTACCTCAACAGAGATTTGCTCCAGCTGTTCTGTCGAGGTCAGACCATCATCAGAAATGGTCGTCACATCCGCTCGCTGCTGACCGCGCAGGCCAGCAACACGCACCATGAAGAACTCATCAAGGTTGTTGGCAGAGATGGACAGGAACCGGAGCCGTTCCAAAAGCGGATGGCTCGGGTTCATGGATTCTTCCAGAACACGGCGGTTGAACTGCAACCACGAGAGTTCACGGTTTACAAAGCGCTCTGGTTTTTGCATCAGAGCCAGCCCTGCACTCACCTCAAAATCTGCGGTGTCAGTGGTCTCGTCTTCCAAAGCGTTCATTTCCGTAAACTCATTCATTCCATGTACCTCCGCAGCCCGTGGACCGGGTCACCTGTATGGGCGCACCTCGCCCTTAGAATATCTGACGATTGCGCTGTCCGTTGTATGATTCTGGTCATTTAGACCATACATTTTTGACGGGAAAATAAAGCTTAGAGCATGTTGCAGTGCAGCAGCAAGCTCTCAGCATTATTTACAAGCGTATCTGGAGCCGATAACCGGCAACCACTTCTCGGAGATACGCCCTGGTTCCTACTCGCCCATGCTCTCCAGAATTTTGGAGGCCATGACGCGGGAGATCTTTCGACCCTTCGCCAATGCATGTCTGTCCAGCATGTCTACAACGTTGCGTGCTGCATCCAGTGACCGTTCAATTCTTATCACGAGGTAATCTATCACACTGGAGTCAACAGTTACCTGACGATCTGAAAAATGTTTGGTCATGACCATTGCGAGCAGCATGTCGTCTGGCTCTTCCACCTGCACCGGGGTCGCCGCCCGAAAACGGGACGCCAGATCCTTGGTTTTAAGGTCAAACGTGTTTGGCCACTCGCGGGTGGTCATCAACATGTTGCCACCGGACAGGCGTACTGCGTTGAACAGATGGAACAAAGATGCTTCATCAAAACCTGCATGCAGGTCTTCAACCGCGACCGGGCCGGCTTCTGCCAATGCCGTCAGGTCAAGAAATTCCAGTTCATCCCCGCCCACGATCTGAGCTCCGCTGAGCTCCTGCCATGCGTTGACCAGATGTGTTTTACCCGATCCGATCGGCCCTTGCAGGGTTACGATCGGAGATGGCCACTCCGGCCAATTGGTAATCAGATTGAATGCAGCCTGATTTGACGTTGAAACCAGATAATCATCAACCCCCAAAGCCTCCTCATGGGGCAAGACCAAAGGCAATTGTTGTGGCCCTGTCGATCCTGTCATTCCAGTCCTTCCGTCTTATTGGTATTTTTGTAGTGGCCTGCATATAGCGAACTTGCAAGATATTGCCTGAGAGCAAATCTTGCTAGTACCCCAACCACTGCTGCAGCTGGAATTGCTATCAACATCCCCACAAATCCCATTAAAGAACCAAAAGCGAACAGTGCAAACATGAGCCAGACAGGGTGAAGACCGACACTTCCACCTAAAAGTTTGGGTTGAAGGACGTTTCCCTCCAGGAACTGACCAACAACAAACACGCCCAGCACCGCTCCGATCATGAAATAATCAGGCCAGAACTGGACCAAAGCAACACCAATTGACAGACCAAAGCCGACAATCGCGCCGACATAAGGAATGAAACTGATCAAGCCAGCTGTGAGACCGATCAACAGGCCAAATTTCAGGCCAACAAGTAACAGAGCGACAGCGTAGAAGGTGCCCAATATCAGGCACATCATCACCTGCCCGCGAACGAACCCGGCGACTACTGAATCCATATCACTTGCCAGTGCGCGGATGGTTTGCTGGTAGTCACGTGGCAGCCAGCTGTCGATGCGTTCGATCATGTTGTCCCAGTCGAGCAAGAGATAGAACGCGACAACTGGTGTCACCACAGCAAGACCGATGATAGAAATAAGTGCTTGCCCGCCGCTCCAGATGGACGACAGCAGCCCGCCAACGAAGTTTGCGGCCTGCCCGACGAAGGCACCCCAGTCGATTTTGTTGGTTTGGCCTGACAGGTTTGCAAGTCTGTCCATTTGTGGCCCAAGGCTTTCGCGCAGCAAATTTTCAAGATTTCCGGCCAGTTCAGGCAGGTAGTCCAGAAACGCGATCAGCTGTTTGCCGAGAATTGGCAGAAGGATCAGCAGTGCTGCAGTGAAAACGATCAGGAATATCAGCAGGATCGTAACAGTTGCCCAGATACGCCCGAACCCGTGGGTTTCCAGATAATCCGCAATTGGATCGAGAAGATAGGCCAAGGCCATACCTGCGACAAACGGTAGAAGGATGCTTTGAAACACCGACAAGAACAGGATGAAGGCTATAAAAGCCAGCAACCAGAAGAATAACCGTTTGTTTGTACTCATAAACTATCTCCAGGTGGAGGCATGGAGCCCATCAGCTTGCCTGTTATCCGGCAGCGCGGTCGCTCACAGAGGCATCTTTAAAATTTAAGATGGTTGTAGTTTCCATAGGTTGATTACGTCAAGTCGCAGCATCAGGTTTGCCAGAGTAGCTACTCCACCTTTTCGCCCGCTTAATTTCGGAGCATCTTTGAGAGGGGTGAAAAACTTTCCCCTAAATGAAGAGTTTTTCAAAGCTCCATTAATTTGCAAAAGCTTAGCTGGTTCTGCACAGATCTGCGTTTTTCTGAGATACCAGCGTGGTTTCCTTCCCCTTTCGGCCTTGCAATTCCCTACAGTTTTGTTTTTATGCCGCCAAATTACATAGGCGGTCATGCCGCTATACTCTTGATGATGCGGAGCAGTATCCATGAGCCAGGACCAGAACGGTAATAACGGCCTTACCTATTCACAAGCGGGGGTCGATATCGACGCCGGGAACGCACTGGTCAAACGGATCAGCCCACTGGTTAAAGCAACGCGTCGCCCGGGTGCTGACAGTGACATTGGCGGCTTTGGCGGTCTTTTTGATCTGAAAGGCGCCGGGTTTAAAGACCCTGTTCTTGTGGCGGCCAATGATGGCGTGGGCACCAAGCTTAAGATTGCGATTGACACCAACGTGCATAGCGGTGTGGGGATAGATCTGGTTGCCATGTGTGTGAACGACCTTGTGGTGCAAGGTGCTGAGCCGCTGTTCTTCCTTGATTATTTTGCCACTGGTGCGCTGGACGTGGACATGGCGACCGATGTTGTGGCGGGGATTGCAGAGGGCTGTAAAATCTCCGGCGCTGCGCTGATCGGCGGTGAAACGGCTGAAATGCCGGGCATGTATGCGGCTGGTGATTATGATCTGGCTGGATTTTCCGTTGGCGCGGCTGAGCGCGGAACGCTGCTGCCGTCCAAGGATATTGGCGAAGGCGACGTTTTGCTTGGTCTGGCTTCCTCCGGTGTGCATTCCAACGGCTTCTCTCTGGTTCGCAAGATCGTTGAAGTTTCCGGCCTGACATGGGCTGACAAAGCTCCATTTGATGCAGACAAAACGCTTGGCGAAGCGCTGATGGAGCCAACCCGCATTTATGTGAAGCCGTTGCTGGCCGCGATAAAAGAAACCAATGGCATCAAAGCCTTGGCTCACATCACTGGTGGTGGTCTTCCTGAAAACCTGCCGCGTGTTCTGCCTGACGAGCTTGCTGCACGGATTGATCTTTCTGCTATTTCCTCTCCTGCTGTGTTTGGCTGGCTCTCAAAAGCTGGCGGCATTGAACAGTTTGAAATGCTGCGCACCTTCAACTGCGGTGTTGGCATGGTGGTCGCGGTTGCGGCAGACAAAGCCGATGCTGTTCGCGACGTGCTTGAGCGTGAAGGCGAAACTGTTGTGACGCTTGGCAAACTGGAAGCTGCGCAGGATGGAGCTGAGCAGGTTGTGTTTGACGGCTCGCTGGGTTTTGCGAAATGAGCACGCAGCCTAAAAAACGCGTAGGTGTTTTGATTTCAGGGCGAGGCTCCAACATGCTGTCTCTTATTGAGGCAGCAAAAGCCCCTGATTATCCAGCGGAAATCGTTGTGGTGGGGTCCAACCGACCTGACGCAAAGGGGCTGGAGCGCGCTGCTGACGAAGGTTTTGCCACCTTTGCGTTGGATCACAAGCTTTATGGCAAGGACCGTGAGGCATTTGAGCGTGATCTGAATGCGATGCTTGAACAGCACAACATAGATCTGCTTGTTCTGGCTGGCTTTTTACGTTTGCTAACACCGTGGTTCGTAAGCCAGTGGCAAGGCCGGATGATCAACATCCACCCTGCTCTCTTACCAAGCTTTCCGGGTCTGCATACGCATGAGCGAGCGTTGAAGGAAGGCGTTCGCATTCATGGGGCGACTGTGCATTTTGTAACAGCGGAAATGGATGTGGGTCCGATCATCGCGCAGGGAGCTGTCCCCGTTCTGGACGGGGATAACCCGGATGATCTGGCAGCGCGTGTGCTGGCGGTTGAGCATGAGATCTATCCGAAGGCCTTGGAGGCTGTGGCCAGTGGCAGAGCTTCCGTTGATGGCTTTCGCGTGAAGATTGAAGGCGCCAAGCAGGACAATAAAAGCCTTATTTGTTAATGAGATAAGGCTCTTAGATAGAGACACAAAAAAGGCCGCAGACGCTTCTGTCTCCGGCCTTTTTTTCGTTTGCGTTACTATGTGCGTTCAATTGCGCGATTTGCGTTTTTTCTGCGTTGAAAGCGAAATCTGCAAACTTGCGCTCAAAGGCATCGAGTTTAACCACAAACTTGGATCATCTACATGCATCATGCACAAATCAACCTACAGAGATCATACCAAGCAGGATTTTAATCGGCAACATTTCAGGCGTCACAGCCCAAAGTAGTCTTTCAGAAACTAACACTTGCTTCAATTGTAGCAATGAACGCTTGGGAAATGTGATCCTTCAGACTGGAAATGATCATTCACTTGCTTGAATAGACGCAAGACAGATGACGCCTCGAGTTGTATTGGACGAGAATGAGAAGGTATAATTAGCAGATAATAACGTATCTTTGGTAGCTTCGATATGCCGAACAGCTGTGTAGTTACAGAGGATAGTTGTTTGCAGTCAAAATGCATTTTAATAAGGTGTGTTACAGTGCATATTTTTCATTTAAGCACAAATTTCACGGGAAGATCTGAGCGTTGGCGAAGGCAATTGATTTATACAAATATCGATACGTTCAAATGGGAGAACTGCACCTACCGAATAGAGTTGCTTTTGAAAAACTTAGCTGGAGCATTCGACCTATCGGTTCAATGGAAAGCACGGACCCCGAATTTGGGAAATATGGCCTTAAAGCGCAAAGCCTTATTCCTGAGACACGAGCTATTGATAAAGAATTTGTCACATTTCCTCGCAGGGTGGGAAGCTGCGTACTGCTCGAATATTCTGGTAAGTACTTCGCCGCATTTACTCGACACCAATACTCCCAACTAAGCAACGACTTAGACTTAAGTCAATCAATCAATAATTTATGTATTTATGTAGATTACGAAGGAGGCACAACAAACATCCCGATCTGCGACTTACTACTACCTACTCATAAAACAGAAGATGATCTTAATGACATTGCCATAGCGGTAGTTCATCCCCATTTCCATTCACACAAACATCAATCATATTTCTTCCCCGTAGCGGAAAAGAGGAAGCTCCCAATGGGAACCCTAGGAATTGCTGTTGGATATAGATATGACGCACCATTCGATACAACAAAATACTCACTGTCACTCCATGATGTCACCGCGTTTCCAGGCGAAATTGTTGCATACTCAGATAATCAAAGAAGCATGTTGGGCACATTCAAGTACGAACACGACGGTAATCCGCTTGACGGTATGAGTGGTGGTGGTGTCTTTACATCAGAGCTAGGCAAAGACTCTCTCATTCTCTCGTTCGCAGGATTGATTGTCCGCGGTGGAAATGGTTGGATCTATTTCCTTAGTAATGAACGCATTGTTGGCATACTTGATGATTACGTGAAAGGTAAGCCTGTCTACGGTGACATTTAAGTGCTTGTCATATCTAACATTAGGTACTTACTAACCGCATTCGCGAGCGTTACCTTTGTCCGCAGGTAGGCCGCTAACGCAGGCGCGACTTCATTACTCACCACACCACCACAGATAGGACCGACCTTTGCGCGTTCTTACGCCTTTCTTAGAGCAACGTGGATGTCGTGGAAGGCAGCGCCGCCGAACGGAGCTGTCTGGTCGGCACTGGTGAGGGTGTTGATGCCGTTTCCACCTTCGTGCGCTGCGTTGGGCCAGATGCCTTCTGCGATGAGCGTACCCTTTTGAGGTCGATCACCCACGGAGGCGTGCAGAATGACTTCGCCGCGGTGATTGGAGAGGATGATCTTGTCGCCCTCCTCCACGCCCAGCGCGGCAGCGTCGTCAGCGTGCAGCATGGCTGTTGGACGGCCTTCCTTCTTCACAGAGCTTGGGGTCTCGTTGAACGTGGAGTTCAGGAACGAGCGTGAGGGAGATGTGGCGAGGCGGAACGGGTAGTCCCTGGTCGGCAACTCATTGATGTCCCAATGATCCGGCAAGGCTGGCATTTGCTGCCATGGGCCCATTGGTCCGTTGTTTGGTGCAGGCACCTTCGCCCAGTCCGGCTTGAAGCGGAACTTGCCGTCCTCATAGCCAAAGCCGTTTATGTAGTGGGCCTCATTGAAGTCGGGCTGACAGTCGAGCCAGCGGTTTTCTTCCAGCTCTTTAAGGCCACCCGGATACTTGGAGTTCTTGAGCATCCAGTCGATGTGCTCGCGGGAGCTCATCTTGTGCGCTTCGTGATCTTCACCGCCGAGGCGTTCAATGAGTTCGTTCAGCACATAAAGGTTTGGTTTGGCTTCGCCTCGGGCGTCAACAAGTTTCGGACCGAACAGGAGGTTCTGGTGTCCGCCGCCTTTGTAGATGTCGTCATGTTCCAGAAACTGGGTTGCAGGCAGGACGATATCAGCCATGAGCGCCGTTTCAGTCATGAACTGCTCGTGGACCACGGTGAACAGGTCTTCGCGAGCAAAGCCTTCTTTCACGAGGGTCTGCTCAGGAGCCACAGACACCGGATTGGTGTTCTGGATCAACATGGCGGTGACTGGAGGGCCATCCATGAGTGCTTCACTGTCGCCGGTAAGCACGCGACCAACCTGAGACATGTCGAGTTTGCGGATGGAGCTGTCGTGGAGCGAGTGGGCTTCGACCATGGCCATGTTAAGGCCGTAGATGGCGCCGTTGTTATGAAACGCGCCGCCGCCCTCATATTGGTAGTGACCACCAACAACCGCGATGCAGCTGGCGGCATGCATGGAAACCACGCCGTTGCGTTGGCGGGTGAAACCGTAGCCGAGACGAAAATATGTTTTCTTGGTCTGACCGACCAGTTTGGCCAGTTCTTCGATCTGCTCTGCGGAAAGACCTGTGATCTCGCTGGCCCATTGCGGACTACGTATCTTCAGATGTTCTTCCAACTCGGCAGGTGCGTCGGCGTACTTTTCCATGTAAGCGCGGTCGGCATAGCCGTCGCGGAACAGGACGTGCATGACAGCGCAAGCGAGTGCGGCGTCGGAACCCGGTTTCAGGACAAGGCCGATGTCTGCCTGTTTCATGGTCTCGGTCTTATAGACGTCGATGACAACGATCTTGGCTTTACGGGTCTTGCGGGCTTTAATGGCATGGGTCATGACGTTGACCTGTGTCGCCACCGGATTGGTGCCCCAGATCACCACAGCATCGGCAAGAGCCATTTCACGCGGGTCCGGCCCAGCGAGCTTGCCGGTGCCTGCGATATATCCTGTCCACGCCATATTGGTACAGAAGGTCTGGTACATGCCGGAGTAGCTTTTGGCGTTGCGCAGGCGGTTGATGCTGTCGCGCTGAACAAGACCCATGGTGCCCGCGAAGAAATATGGCCACACGGTTTGCGGGCCGTGCTTTTTTTCAGCCTCTAAGAACTTTGCGGAAACTTCCTGTAGCGCCTCTTCCCAGCTGATCTCCTCGAACTGGCCGGAGCCTTTGGGGCCTGTGCGGCGCAGTGGCTTGGTCAGACGGTCCGGATGATGGAGACGTTCGGAATAGCGGGCGACTTTGGCGCAGATGACGCCAGCGGTGTAATCGTTGTCACGCGTACCATGAATACGGCCTACACGCCCATCTGCATGTACTTCGACCTCGATTGCACAGGTGGATGGGCAATCGTGAGGACATGCGGAGGCAAACCTTTGTGGCTTTTCGGGCTTAGACATGCGTGGCGTACTCAATAAATTCTGGCGTTCTAGACTTGTTCTCGTTGCACAGACAGATCGCGGGTAACGCTCAAATTGTCAAGAAAGCGCGGGCAAAAAATTCTTGAATTGACGATTTCGTGAGGCTCCGCACGCTCTTTGCCGCGCCCCTCTGTTTCCTAATGCTTGCAAGAGGTGCTGTTTCTAGTCTTTCATAGGGTATGGTTTGAAGTTTGAGGCAGTCCATGTTGCAGGATATCGACGTTATTGCGTGGGATTTTGACGGGGTTCTCAATCGTAACATTATCAATGACCGCTTTATCTGGGTGCAGCAGTTTGAAGAGGATCTCGGCATCTCATGGCACACCTTTGCTCAGGAGATGTTTACGGATGACTTCAACGAGGTTCTGGTTGGGCATGAGGATCTCAGAGACCGTCTCTCCCGTTGGGCGGATAAGACCGGCTATCCCGGCGACCTTGATCATTTCCTGCTGTACTGGTTTGAAAAGGACGCCCACCCGGACTTTGATCTGCTGGCCTTAATGCGCAAGCTTACCAAGACCCATGTCCGCCAGGTGATTGCGACCAACAACGGGGCGCGGCGTACGCGCTACATCGAAGAACAGATGGGTTACAAGGATCGTGTGGAGACGGTGTTTGCCTCCGGGCGTATGGGGGTGGCCAAGCCCAGCGCCGAGTTTTTCATGCATGTTACCAAGGCCCTTAAGGTTCCTGCCAACCGGATGCTTTTGATTGATGACCGGGAAGAGAACATTATGTCCGCGTTGGACATGGGGTGGCGGGCGCTGCATTTTACTCCCAACACCCGCGAGCAGATCATCAAGGTGCTTGGGTCGTTTTAGTGCGTGTGGGTGGGTCTCTTACTTCCTCACCGCTTCCCATGCCATCTTCACCAGAAACTGCCTGTCTTTATCACAGACAACCCGCTCTGTGCTTAACAGCGTGTAGGCCGGGCCTACGATGAGTGCGGAGGCAACGGACCACGGGATAGGTTTCACAGCTCCCAGCACTTGCCAGGTGGCATAGAGCGCCTCTCCCTGCAAATGAACGTTCTCCATCTGTTGTTTGATGGTTTCGAACTCATCTTCCGTCTGGGCTTTGACCTTCAGCTCCTCAAAGAGACGAAACAGATCAGGATTGGCACTGCCCCACCGCAGCAAGCCATTGACGGAGGCTTTGATGGTGTCTTCAGCGCTGGCGGTTTGAGGCGTGTTGCGCGTCTCTCTGGTCCAACCGGCGACGGCCTGATCCCATAGCGCGACGGCGATATCCGGTTTTCCCTTGAAGAAGTGATAGATGCTGCCAGTCGTCGCTCCGCTTTTGTTGCGGATTTGTGCAATCGAGGTGCTTGTGTAGCCCTGTTTTAAAAACAGCTCCAGCGCAGCATCCAGTATGGATTGATATCTGTTGTTTTCATTGGCCACTAGAACACCATTCCAACCCTGACGAGAGTACCGCTCTATCTCAAGTTAGAACGCCATTCTAATATATGAGAGCAGTGTCAGGTCTGCAAAGAAGAACCGTGGCAGTGCAAAGAGACCTTTAAAAGCAATGGAAGGATTTGAACCTGATACGTCGTGTTTTTGAGTTTACAGGTCTTGCGTGTCTTCACCTGAGAAGCAGTCATCATGCTGCGGAGAAACGCCTCAGAAATTGATGCCTTTTTTCAAATGATTGGCCAGCACTTCCAGGCTTAGATTTGCCATTTTGTAAAGGTCTTCATGGGACATGCCGTGCTGTACCATGATGGAAAGGCCCTCAAAGATCGTTGCGTAGAACTTGGCCAGTGATGTGGCTTCGTCATCAGTTTGAAGCTCGCCTTTGCACTGGGTGAATTTGTAGATGAAGTGCTCCATGCCTTCGAGCTTCATCTTGCGCAACTCCTCCGACAATTCCGGGTCCAGCTCTGCGATGTCCATGAGGGTATGGAACCGCATGGCAGTGCCAGCATCATATTGCTCTCGGGAGAGTTCAATAAACTCGTAAAGCACAGCTTCAACTGCCGGGTACAGTTCTGAGTGGAGCGCGAGCACAGACCGGAGCTGCCGATAGAATTTGGAGAAATACCAGTGCATGGCAGCTGCACAAAACTGCTCTTTGGTGGCAAAATGCTTCTCGATAAAGTCTCTTGAGCTTCCGCTTGCAACAGCAAGGTCTTCCAATGTGGAATGCTGGAACCCTTGCAGCATAAAAACCTTCACGCAGGAATCTAAGGCGGTTTCGAGTTCAGGTGACAATTCACCATCGCGTATGGGATCTAATGAGGACATGGCGTCAGTATACGTTTTGGGTGGGGGGCAGCAATCTCGTTTTCCAGCTATGGGAAATGAGTACAGAAGAGGTCTCTCCCGTCTTGGTGGATTTCTTTCATCTTCTGTAAAGAGCTAAGGCAATGGGCAGTGAGAAGGCAGTGGCACTCACTTTGATTTCTTCTTGGAGCCCTTCTTTTTCTTGGGCTGGCCGGTCTTCATATGCGCTTCCAGAACGCCGAGGCTCGCAACCGCAACCTTGTACATCAGATCACACGGGGTTCCGTATTTGATCAGCTCATAAAGGCCTTCAATCACTGTCAGGAAGTAGTGTGCCAACACCTCGATGTCGGCGTCGTCCTTGAGCTCCAGCTTGCACTGCTTGAACTTGTCGAGAACCTGATGTTCCCAATCATTCTGCAGTTCCTCGAAGGAGTTTTTGACGAACTCATCAACGTTGGAAATGTCAATGAACGTGCGGACAAATAACCCTTTGTTGGCATGGACCTGATCGCAGCTGATTTCGATGAAGGCAAACAGCACCGCTTCCATGGCCGAATAGATATCCTGGTGCATGGCCATTTCTGCGCGCATGTGGCGGCTGTACTTGATGTAGTACCAGCGCATGGCTGCAGCTGCGAGTTCCTGCTTGGACGTGAAGTGTTCCTTCACACAGTCTCCCGAGCATCCGGCGGCTTTACCTATATCATCCAGAGTGCAGGTTTCGTAGCCCTTGAGGAGAAAGACTTTGACACACTGGTCGAAGAGCCTTTCGATTTTGGGAGTTACGTTTCCGGCCTCTATCATATCGCACGGTCTCATGGCCGCGAGTATATGGTGTCGGTGTGTCTCCTCAACGCTGTTTTAGTCACATGGAAAACAACAGTGCAAAGACATAGGGCTTACTGCGCCTATAACTTTCACCTTCTGTAAAGGATTTGAAACGACCGCGATCGGGTGACCTTTTGATGTGTCCTTACACGCCTCAAATTCATATGTTCACCCTATGTTCCAAATCTCATATCGACAGAGAACATAAAGATAACCTTTTAATTGATACGGTAGGAATCCAGGACTTTCATGCTCATATCAACCACGCGATAGAGCTGTTCTTTTTTGGCGCCATCCTTACATTGACTGGCCAGTCCCTGCAGGGTTGCGGCATAAAAGCGGGCGAGTGTTTCGATATCAGTACCGGTCTTGAGACTTTCTTTGCAATCGGTGAGTTTTCGCGTAATCGCGCCCACCATGGTATTGCGCAGATCGGTGATCTCTCTGGTCAGAATACTGTCCTGGGTGGAGATCTCCAGTAAGCCAGATGACAGAAGGCATCCGTCTGACTCTGTTTTATCGCAGAGCACATCGACGCATTCGTAAAGGGCGACACGAATGGCATCACAGCAGTTGGAATGCATGGCAAAACCAGAAAGCAGCCTGCGGCCATAGTTTTGCAGGTACCACCTTGTGGCTGCTGCATAGAGTTCTTCCTTATTGGAAAAGGCCCCTTCTACAAATTCATGAGGAACGCCCATGGCGTCCACGACATCATCTAGGGAAGTGGCATCATAGCCGCGCTTCCAAAACATTTTGACCGAGGCTTCCAACATGGCCTCTATGTCCGGAGATATTGTTTCCACGTGCATTTCATCCTTTATAGGCATAAGTACATATTACGCGGCCATGGATAAAGAACAACTGATTATTAATGCTAGGAAAATTACGATTAAGGCCTGATAGACAAGATCCGGACAAATTGAGTATTTCGCCTTTTCGCAGCCCTGCTTAGCGCCGGTTTTGAGCGTTTATTTCACAAAAAAAGCGGACTGACACTGAGGGTCACCAGTCCGCCTTTAGTGGTCTTTTTGCTCACACGACTTAATGTATGACAGGCTGGTTCTCCAATCTTTCAAGGCTGGCATCAGCGAGATTATATAGGTTGGTGCGATCTACCCCATCACAGGCCTGCTTGATGAGGATGATCATTACCTCGGTATAGAACTCAGCCAACTCGTTGGGGTTGAAGCCGGAGGTGAAGCGTTTTTTGCAGTTCTCCAACTTTTGATAGATGCGTCCATGCACCTGCTCTTTCAGGTGGGCAATTTCTCTGACAATGACGCCGTCGGTATCAGAAATCTCCATAAGCTCAACCGAGAGCAAACTGCCATGAGGGCAGTCATTCTCGCAAAACAATCCAATGCATTCGTAAAGGGCAATGCGGATGGCTTCGACAGGGTTGGAATGCATAGCGAAACCGGAGAGGAGCTGTCTTCCGTACTGATCCAGATACCACATCACTGCAGTGCGATAGAGGTGTTCTTTACTCTCAAAGTTCTCATTGAGGAAATGATAGGAAACACCGGACTGCCGGCACACATCATCAATAGACGTGCGATGGACACCGAGGCGCCAGAATACTTTGAGGGATGCTTTAAGTGCTTCCTGCATTGACTGCGGGAACGTCTCGGTGAAGTTAATGGTATCACTATCCATCGTCAGCCTCCCTTGGTGTTGGGCAACCCATACCAAAAGCATAGGTGACGGGAGGCTTGGAACAACAAACTCAAGAGTGCATGGAAAACACCCTTAACAGTATCATTCGCGGTACTCTGATATATTATGTAAATGACATTCTTTAGTTTGCGTAATATTGCAAAATAAAAATGGCGTGATTGCGTAATTTTATTAGCACCTCACGCCTGATACCGCAATTTTTACGCCTCTTCCTTTATCAGAAACGGCGAGATGCCTGTAATACGCTCAAACTGTGTTCTGCGATTTTATGCAGCTCTGTCGGGCAGTTAACGTCTCTTGCCTGGACAGCCATACCTTGAATTGTGGCACCAAAGAAGCTGGCAAGGGCTGGAAGGTCAGTTCCTTCGACGAACTGGGTTTCACGGGCTTTAAACTTATCTGCGATGATCTTGATGGTTTGCTGGCGCAAATCAGCCAATTTACGTGCCAATGCGCCTTGAGCATTAGAACTTTCGACCAATCCGGTGGCGATCATACAACCAGAAGGATGGTCTCCACCGACGAAAACCTCCACACATTCATAAAGAACGGTCCGGATCGCTTCATAAACACAGGAATGCAGAGCAAGGCCAGACAGCATTTGCCAACCATAGCTTGCCGAATACCTGTCGATTGCAGCCAGGTACAGTTCCTCTTTGGAGGAATACGCTGCATACAAACTTGGTGGTGTAATACCCATGGCAGTGACTAGCTCATTTATCGAAGTCGCTTCATAGCCCTGTTGCCAGAACAGGACACTTGCGATCTCCAGTATTTTATCTTTATCCAACCGACGGGGTCGACCGCGGGGGGCTTTTTCCATTTCCATAGTGGTCACTATATATATTGATTTAATTTTTAATCAATCATGGTTTTACCAAGGGTATTCCTTGGGTTTCTGGCATTATATTACCTCCTTCACCCACACATTACTGATGCATATCAAACTGTTATGCAAAAACCCGTAGCCAATTTCTCAGTGCTTTAGCACCTTTCACTCCGGCTAAGGTATAATGACAGATTGTCGCAGCCCCTTGCGATCTGCCTGCATGTTCCCAAACAACACTGGGAACGTTAGGCCCAGCGAGATAGCTTCCAACTCCTGCTATGAGGCCGGATAATCTCCTGCTTACCCCACAAAGTCAAAGACCTCCACCAGAGGTGGAGGTTTGAAACGCTTCGCTTGAACCACTAGAAGTGGTTTTGTGAACGCTCAATAACTAAGTTTAAACAGGTCGTTGTAGTCACTCGCCTTATCCTTCTTCTCTTGATTTTGGATATAGCGTCTAACGACCTGTTCTTGATAGCCCGTGGTTGAGACAAAGTATCCCCGCGCCCAAAAATGATAACCTTTGTAGCGTCGTTTCCTAGTATATTTATTGGCAACATAAAGCTAAGTCTTACCCTTCAAGAAGCCAACAATGTGAGAGACAGAGTATTTGGGTGGGATCCAGATTAGCATATGCACATGGTCCGGCATGAGCTCTCCCTCTTCAATTCGACATCCCTTTTGCAAAGCTAGTGTAACAAAACGATCTTTCAGTTCGCGTCGCAACTCACCATAAAGACGCTTTGTCCGGTACTTACTCGTAAAGACAACGTGATATTTACAGTCCCAGCTACTGTGGTTAAGGTGATCAGTATCCATAAAAAACCTCCCTGCTCCATTGTGGAAAGACCACGCCAATGGCCTAAGCAGGGAGGTCTCTTACTGAAAATGTAGAACTCTTCCAGTCCTCCACCGGAGGTGGAGGTTTATTTTGCTTACAAAAAAGAGCGGCACTCAGGCCGCTCTCTTAGTGATGCTTTGCTTTGTGGCGGTGGTTACGCCTTTACGGCAGCAGACAAGCCCAGCAGGCTTTTGGAGTCCAGTACGTTGTCCAGGTTTGCCTGAACTTTGAACATTCCGCCTTCACCAACTTTATAGCCAGCGACCCCGGTACATGCTTTTTGTACCGTCTTACCGCCCATCACTTCGGAGGACAGGCTCATCAGAGCATTTTGCGCTTCTGTGCGCTGGCCATAGATCTGTGGCACAAGAGACTTCTCATTTTCTGCACGACCTGCATTCAGGCTTTCTACTTCCATGAGGCGTGCTTTGACCGCTGCATCCAGATAACCTGTACGATCCTTACCGGACATGCAGTTGATTGCAGGAACGGCTCCGGTTTCATTGGCGATCAGGTTCACCAGCACAGCGACACCGTAGGCATTGCCTGCGGAGCGACGCTGTTTGCCGTCATTGATCGCCTCATGCAGCTGGGTGCTATAGCTTTCAAGACGGGCAACTTTACCTGGATCGTTGGCCTCTACAGCATCGGTTTTGGCTTGCTCCACCATTTCGTCCAGTTGACCGATTAATGGCTCATTGTGGTTATCAGCCCATTTCCAGCCGGTAAGACGATCCCCCAAATGTTTGCCGATGGACCCAGAGAACAATCCCAGTTTCGCAAAACCGTTGACCCCCATGCTGAATGGCAGCACTTCGACCTTTACATTGACTTCCGTCACGCCCTCACCAGGCAAGTCAACCTTAATGGTCTGCTCGACCTGTGCGCGGCCCCATGCTTCTTGCTGGCCAGTCTCATAGGTTTTTGCTTTGGCCGCAGCGGTCAACAGAGAGGTTGAGACGATTTTCAGCGGGAATGGTTCTCCGGGGTGTTCAGTACGCCATTTGACGATCTCAGAGGTCTTCGTGGACGCCGCTGCTGTCACCACTTCTCGGGTTCTGTTGTCCGCTCCAGTTTTGGCCAAGTCAGCATCATGCTTAACGCCAAATGGGAAATTCACTCCGTGACGGACGGCAGCATAAGACGTGGTCTCGCCTTTCAGCTCACTGACCCAGAGGTTGACGGCGTGATCTGTTTCAGAGGTCGCGGTGGAGCTGATGCCATTTACATTACTGGTCTGATACCCATCCTTCAACGCATTCAGTTTTGCTGCAGGTGTGGTGGTGGCTATGAAGCTGCTGTTTGCCACGCTGTCTATATCTGCAGCGCCCAGCTCTACCTGGGTTTCATGATTGAGTGTGACGGTCTCTGTCGTGGTCTGCCAGTTGGCCTCAGTCTTGTTCAGGCTCTGAGTTATGTGAGCGGACATGTGCTTCTGAATATCGCTTTTCAGCGCTTTGACCTCACTCTTGGAGAGCGTCGTCCCTTCGGTAGAAGCAGCCAGCTTATAAGCTGAGATGACTTCCTTCTGGATATCCTTGTTCAAGGCCTTGGATGCTTTCGAAATCCCTTTGATATCATCGGGTTGTTCTGCAATCTTTGCATCCAACCGATTGAACGCCGCCTTGATGCCCACTTCTGCTTTGATCTCGAAGACATCACTGTTTCCGCGAACCCCAGCACTCAGCAATTCTGCAACAGCATACTTTGCGGCTGGTCTTACATGGGTTTCGGCCCGTTCCTTGATGTTTTCAACGGATGTAGCAAGGCTCTTGTTGTTTTCGGTAAACTGAGCCGTTTTTGCGTTCACCAACTGCTTGGTGGCACCCGTTGCAGCCGGAGCGGTTTCCGCTTGGGATGCACGAGAACTGCCCGTGAAGAACGCCTTGATCCGGGTTAGGACGCTCTCGGTCTCTCTGCCCTCTGCCGGGGTGTTTACACGTACTGCCAAGCTGTGGTGGGGAGCGCCTGAGAGTTTTTCTCTGACATATGCAACAATTTTATACAGGCCACCATCATGGCTCCGCACTTCAGTCGATTTTACGGCTGTGTTTTCAGCAGCATTGGTATTTGCCTGATTTACAGATGTAGTTTCAATAGGTTGGACAGTTATCGATGCCGCGACCGTCGAGATTCCCATGCCTAGTTCCCTTAGTTTTGTCTTTTAGCGGCGCGTTGAGCGCGTTCTTGAGACAAAGCATATGGAAAGCTGAGGGGCGTGATGTGCCCTTTGGCACGCCTATGGGTTGATTGTCTCTGTTAGACAGAGTTCAAATCAAACATCCCGTTTAAAGGAGCACCCGTGTCGAACTTTCAAACAGCCGCTAATGAATTCCTGGAAAGCATTGATTTAAGCCCGATGCTGGAGGATGACCTCGACGGCGAACTCGTGCTTGAAATTAATCAGAATTTTTCTCTGGTATTCGGCTTTGATCAGACTACCGAAACGTGCGTGCTCCGCATTCTCTTCAATGACTTGCCAACTGATACACGCGTTCTCACAGAACTGCTGCAAAACAGCAATACGTTGGATGTGGCGGGTTATAATCTGACCTTTGGCCTTGAGGTTGCCCATTCCTCAGCCTATGGCGAAATCCGCATTCCAGACAGCGACATTGACGTTACGCATCTGCGGCAGGTTTTCCCGGTCTTCCTTCAGGTTTCTGAGTGGTACGCAGAAGTTAAAGTCGGTGCGGCCCCTGAATTGTCGAGCCAGAACCACCCGCAAATGTGGATGTAACTCCTGAGACTGGCCTCGTGCCTTTGAGACAGAGATAGCGCAAAAACAAAGCCAGCTCCGCACAAACGGAACTGGCTTTGTTAAACTCACTCGGTTTGCTGAGATCAGCGCATGGCTTCTACAGCTGCCTTTGCGCAGGCTGCATCATTTTCCATGGAGCTGCCTGCAACGCCGATTGCACCCACCAGAGCGCTTTCACCTACGATGATCGGCAGACCGCCGGCAATGCCTAAAATGCCCGGGAACTGTTTGAAGACCGGTGCCTTCTCCAGAACCTCGTTCACCTGCTCTGTTGGCATGCCCCAGGACAAAGATGTGTTTGCCTTGAGCATTGCGCCTTTGTAGCTGGCAGGCAGAGCCTCATCCATGCGTGCAGACGCCACAACATCCTCACCCCGATCCAGAATAACGATGGACATGTTCCAACCGTTATCCTTCGCCAGAGCCACACAGGCGCTTACGCCTTTGCCTGCTGCATCAAGGCTCAAATAAGGACGAGTATGGTCCTGAGCGGTTGCCGCGCTTGCCGCCAGTGCCAGAGATGCCCCTAAGAGAAGCGATTTTGCATTAATATTCATGAATTTATCTCGCGTTCCGTTTCCCCACGTGCGCGCGGACTTAATTTTAAAATTGTGTCTGAAGCAAGGGCGCCCAGCGCAAACCTGAGTTTATCCAGTAACTTTTATGAGCCGCCTGCCGATATGATAGAATTTTTGACAAGAAAAGACCCGCCTGACGCAATCAAGCATCAAGCGGGCCTTTTTTGAATTCAGCAGACAGCTGAAATCGCTGAGCTAAATTAGCCTACGACTTCGGTGCCGGAGAACCAGTAAGCGATTTCTTCAGCAGCTGTTTCAGGAGCGTCAGAACCGTGTACGGAGTTTTCGCCGATGGACAGAGCGAATTCCTTACGGATGGTGCCTTCAGCAGCATCTGCAGGGTTGGTAGCGCCCATGACTTCACGGTTTTTCGCGATTGCGTTTTCGCCTTCCAGAACCTGAACGATGGTTGGAGCGGAAGACATGAATTCTGTCAGTTCACCAAAGAAAGGACGCTCTTTGTGTACTGCATAGAAACCTTCTGCTTCACGCAGGGACATCCAAACGCGCTTGGATGCAACAACGCGGAGGCCAGCTTCTTCGAGCTTAGCGGTGATAGCACCGGTCAGATTGCGTTTGGTTGCGTCCGGCTTGATCATGGAAAACGTGCGTTCAATCGCCATCGTTATTACCTGCAGTTTGTCACGAGCTTCCGAAGGGCAGCTCTCATTAAAAATCTTTTCCCTGTAGCGCCTTAACAAAGCGCCACAAAGGTTCGCGCGAGATATACTTAAACTCTCCCTTAAAAAGCAAGAGGGTATATCCGTATTCCCACGTTGTCCTGCGTGAAAACTGCAGAAAACAGGCGATTATGCCTCATTGATGACGGTTGTAATGCTGTTATCAGCCCTGCTCCGAGGCACCCCTCCCGCCTCTTCCGTATGGCCCCCTTTGATTTTAAGGGGAGGTTTTCCCAAGGACGCAATGTCGCGAATGCAGGCTTTTGGCGAAAAGGGTTGAGGTTCCAACAGGTTCTGGCGCTGCATGGACAACTACGTCTTTCGGGTTGCGACTACACGTCTCCCCCTACGGCTGGTTTTGTTTGAGATGGGTCAATTTATAGAGGTTCAAAGGCGTGCATTGTTCTTGCAACAGACATAGCAAGAGGACACCCCTATGAAAGCAGCATTTGTAATGTATGCCTCCTATAACAAGTGGGCTAACGATCTATTGCTTCAGGAATGCGACCAGATCACTGCGGAAGAGTACCACCGTGATCTTGGCGTTTATTTCAATTCCATTCATGGCACCATGGATCACCAGTATGTGGCAGATAAGGTCTGGCTCTATCGCTTTACCGGCCAGGGCGACCCGATTGACAGCCTTGACGAACAGTTGACTGGTGACCTTGCAACCTTGCAGGAAAAGCGCCGTCTGTTGGACGACCGTATCTGCTCGGTGATTGATCAGATGCAGGAGAAAGATTTCCTACGCACCATGATCTATCGCACTGTGCGCAAGCCACTGGTGATGCAGCAGCCCCTTGGCGCTGCGCTGTTCCACTTCTTCAACCATCAGACCCACCACCGCGGACAGGTGCATGCCATGCTGACCCAGCTGGGCCGGACGCCTGCGGCGCTGGACATGATCTACTTCCAGCGTGAGACCGGTCAATGGATGGCAAAAGAAGAGGACATGATTACCGCCTGACGAAAGGCAACTGATTTCGCCTGATAATCGGGCGTGTGCTCTTGTTTCTCCCTGAAGAGGTCAATTATGATCTGGCATTGATCATGATCTTTTCAGGGATGCATTTATGGAGCGTGTTACAAAGCCCGGCAAACAGTCCGCTCAGGCGCCTTTGCCTGATGACGTTGCGGCGGTGTTTGCCGCTTACCCTGAGGATAAACGCGTCCACCTGCTGGACCTGCGTTCGCTTATTCTGGACTGCGCCCAGCGCTTATATGGCCCTTCCTCTTTGACAGAGACCCTGAAGTGGGGCGAGCCTTCCTATCGCCCTTTGCCAAAGCATGGCGGCACCACGGTGCGCCTTCACTGGAAACCCAAGTTTGGCAATCGGGTCGGGCTGTTCGTTCATTGCCAGACAACGCTCATTGCAGACATGCGCACCCTTTATGGCGATGTGCTCTCGTTTGAGGGAAACCGGTGTTTGTGGGTGCCTTCCGATGGCGATTATCCGCGTGATGCGGTTGAGCATTTTGTGGCTGAGGCGTTCAGGTGTGGGAAGAGGTAGACATTAATCTCTTCAGACCTAAAGGGAAGCGCTTATTTCATTGATTGAAGTCAGGCGATTACATTAAAGTAGAAGGAATGAATCTGATTTAATTCAAATGGGCTAGGTATATTGAAGAGCGATTTTTCATCTTTTGACTGGTGGTAAATTTTTTTGCTGTTTTTTTCGCGGTGTTTGCGCTCGCCTTCATTGCTTCGTCAGTTTACGGCGCTCTGTCGGTATTCGGAGTGCTAAGAGGTGCTGATACAGTCATTTCTTTGACTAATGACTTTTGGATAGGTTCATTTGGCATTTTAGCAACGCTTATCGTTGCAGTAATCACTGCGTTTTCTGTGTCAGCAATAAAACAACAAACTGCCACAGCCCAAGAGCAAGCCGAGTACGAACGTCACAGACGAGCGGAAATGTATCGTGCTCGCCTGCCTTTTGATCTAGTCAACATTGGCAAGTTTATTGATCTTCTCGCATATAACTATGACAAAATATTCATCGAAATAAAACGTAGAGAAGAAACAAGTGGACCTGATATTTCAATCGAAGAAATAAATGATCTTGGCTTTAAAAATGTTGAAGTGAGCCTCCCCCTTTGAAGTGGTCCACGCCTATAGT
>NZ_LMCK01000022.1:0-30615 GCF_001623165.1 Pseudovibrio sp. WM33 | reverse complement strand
CACACTTATAAGTGTGGCGGGCTTTTGTTTATCTCCTAGACAGCCCTCCGAAAGCTATCTAATAGTTAGCCCTTGTGTATGCTAAGGAATTACCTGAGAGATTGAGGGGGTTTTCGCCGTGAGCAATTTGAAAAATCTCATTGGAATTGTCGCTGACGGAAACACGTTGGACCGATCTCAGGCCCGCCAGGCCTTCGAGATCATCATGTCAGGCGCTGCAACTCCCGCACAGATCGGTGGCTTCCTCATGGCCTTGCGCTTGCGCGGCGAAACCATCGACGAAATTTCTGCAGCTGTAGAAACCATGCGCGCCAAAATGATCCCGGTGAAAGCACCAAATCACGCCATCGACATTGTTGGCACAGGTGGT
The DNA here is from genome assembly GCF_001623165.1 of Pseudovibrio sp. WM33. NCBI lineage: Bacteria > Pseudomonadati > Pseudomonadota > Alphaproteobacteria > Hyphomicrobiales > Stappiaceae > Pseudovibrio > Pseudovibrio sp. WM33. Next base: position 30,245 of record NZ_LMCK01000022.1, on the reverse strand, counting down.
GACGCATCCGGCTCCTATAACATTTCAACCTGCACAGCCATTGTTGTGGCGGGCTGCGGCGTGACCGTTGCAAAACATGGCAACCGGTCCCTGTCCTCCAAATCCGGTTCAGCAGAAGCACTTGCCGAGCTTGGCATCAACCTGGACCTGGATGCGAACGGCATCAGCCATTGCATTCATGAGGCCGGTATCGGCTTCATGTTTGCACCAAACCACCACAAGGCCATGCGCCATGTCGGCCCGGCCCGCATTGAGCTGGGCACCAGAACAATCTTCAACCTGCTAGGCCCGCTCGCCAACCCGGCAGGCGCAAAGCGCCAGATGACAGGCGTATTCGCACAGCAATGGGTTGAACCACTCGCCAACACCCTTCAGGAAATGGGCACCGAAAAAGCCTGGATCGTCAACGGCTCCGATGGAATGGACGAAATCACCACCACCGGAACCACCTTTGTCGCCGAACTGAAGAACGGAAACATCAACACCTTCACAGTGTCTCCTGAAGATGCGGGCCTGCCGCTTGCAAAGACAGACGATCTGAAAGGCGGCGATCCAAAAGAAAATGCTCAGGCACTGCGCGAAGTGCTGCAAGGAGCAAAAAACGCTTACAGGGATATCGTCCTGCTCAATTCAGCGGCCTCCCTTATCGTCGCAGATAAGGTCTCCACCCTCACTGAGGGTGTCCAGATGGCTGCACAGGCGATTGACCAAGGTGCAGCCCTTTCCCGACTGGACAAACTTGTTGAAGCCTCCGACGCTGCAACAGCTGCCAATATGAAACTCTAAGACCACGGATCCCATGTCAGAAATCCTTAAGAAAATCGAAGCTTACAAACGTGAAGAAATTGCTGCTGCCAAAGCGCAAACTTCGTTGGCTGATCTGAATGAGGCGATTAAAGCAGCAACACCAACACGCAGCTTTGCAGATGCTTTGAAAGCCAAGCATGCGAACGGTGAGTACGCCCTGATCGCAGAGGTTAAAAAAGCAAGCCCATCCAAGGGATTGATCCGCGCTAATTTCAACCCGCCCGCACTCGCCAAAGCCTATGAAAACGGTGGTGCAGCATGCTTGTCCGTATTGACGGACACACCATCTTTTCAGGGCAAACCAGAATATCTCGTCGCAGCTCGCGCTGAAGTCTCTCTGCCAGTTCTGCGCAAGGACTTCCTTTATGACACCTATCAGGTTCATGAAGCACGTGCATGGGGCGCTGACTGTATTCTGATCATTATGGCAGCTGTTAGCGACCAACTGGCCAAAGAGTTGGAAGACGCCGCATTTGGACTGGGCATGGATGCGCTTATCGAAGTGCATGACGAAGCTGAGCTGGAACGCGCGCTAAAGCTCTCCTCTCCGCTTGTTGGCATCAACAATCGCAATCTAAAAACCTTCGAGACATCTCTGGAAACCAGCGAGCGGCTCGCACCACTGATCCCGCAAGATCGGATCATTGTTGGCGAAAGCGGCCTGTTCACTCCAGAAGACCTCTACCGAATGGAAAACTCCGGTATCTCCACCTTCCTCATCGGCGAAAGCCTGATGCGTCAGGAGGATGTGGAAACCGCAACCAAAGCTTTACTTAAACGCTAAAAATCAACTGCTTGGCAAAAGCAGACACCTGAACAAACTGTGTCCAGAGGCAAGAAAATGTCAGAACTTTCTCCAAAACTCACTCACTTAGATGACAGCGGTGCGGCTCATATGGTCGACATTTCGGAGAAAGAGGTTACCTCACGCATTGCCCGTGCAGGCGGTCAGGTAAAAATGCAGCCTGAGACTCTGGACATGATCCTTTCAGGCAACGCCAAGAAAGGCGACGTGCTCGCAACGGCACGCATTGCTGGCATCATGGCGGCCAAGAGAACTCACGAGCTGATCCCGTTGTGCCATCCTCTGGCGCTTTCCAAGGTTCAGGTGGACTTCACACCCAATCCTGAGCTGCCAGGAATTGAGATCGAAGTCTTTGCAAAAGTATCCGGCCAGACTGGCATCGAAATGGAAGCACTTACAGCCGCCTCCGTTGCCTGCCTGACAATTTACGACATGGCAAAAGCCGTTGACCGTTCTATGGAGATCGGTGAAATCCGGTTGCTGGAGAAGAAGGGCGGCAAGTCCGGTCACTATCTGGCTGAGGAGGATAACTCCCGATGAGCTTGATCAGTATTGAAGAAGCGCTGGACCGCCTCCTGAAAGATGTGAATCCGACCGGTACCGAGCAGCTTCCACTACTTGAAACCGGAGAACGCATTCTGGCAGAAGATGTTGCTGCAACGAGAACGCAGCCTCCATTTTCGGCCTCAGCAATGGATGGGTATGCTGTCAAAGCTGCTGATACGGTCGATCCAGAGACTGCTTTGAAGGTCATTGGAGAAGTTGCTGCCGGGCATAACTTCGATGGCACGCTGCAAGCCGGAGAAGCTCTGCGCATCTTTACAGGTGCGCCTGTTCCAGCAGGCGTCGACGCGATTTTAATGCAGGAAAACGCTCGCCGTGACGGGGATAACCTGTTTTGCGAGGAAGCCGTTTCTGTTGGTAAGTTCATCCGCCCAGCAGGCCTCGACTTCAAAGAAGGTCAAACCCTCCTGAAGGCAGGCGCGCCACTCGGCTTCCGTGAGTTATCGCTTGCAGGCGCCATGAACCACGCAGCCTTGCCAGTACGCAAAAAACCGGTTGTTGCGATCCTCGCAAATGGTGATGAACTCGTAGAGCCAGGCCAGGTACCAGGTCCGAATCAAATCATCGCGTCCAATCAGGTCGGCATCGCAGAATTCGTCAGAAACTGCGGTGGAACGCCAATGATGCTGGGCATTGCACCAGACCAACCTGAGGAAATCGCGGCACGCGTGAAGCAGGCCATTGAAGCGAAAGCCGATGTACTGGTGACACTCGGCGGTGCCTCTGTGGGCGACCACGATCTCATTCAGGACGTGCTGGGCGCTGAAGGCATGGAGCTAGGCTTCTGGCGCATCGCCATGCGCCCGGGCAAGCCCCTCATGGCCGGTGCCCTTGGCCCGATGAAAGTCCTCGGCCTTCCTGGCAATCCAGTCTCCAGCCTTGTATGCGCACTCCTCTTCCTCGGCCCGCTTCTGGACAAGATGTTAGGCCGCACGGTCTCTGTGACAAATCAAGGCGTTACCAAAGCAACTCTGGCAGATGATTTGCCTACAAATGATATGCGCCAGGACTACCTGCGCGCCAGTCTGGACACAGACGAACACGGAGATCTGATAGCAACACCGTTTGGCAAACAGGACTCTTCCATGCTTGCCTTGCTGACAAAAGCAGATGCCCTGATCATTCGTCCACCACACGCACCAGCTGCAAAGGCAGGTGAAAAAGTGGACCTGCTCAAGCTACGCTAAATCCAGACATCAGAAGTGGGCAACCCCTGCCCACTCACCCACCAGAAACCAAATCCCCCAGTTCTAGCAGGGCTTAACCTCAACAAACCCATTGCAGAACACAATGAGAACAGGTAGAGTACGTTCGTGTTTTGTCCTTCCAATCGCAGAAGTTGAAGTCTTTCAGCTTCTTGGAATTACAAAACTGCGATTGGTCAGGAATGACCGCTCACTTTCAATCAGCGCCTTAGGAGCGAACGGGGATAAAAGATGCTTACACAGAAGCAACACGAGCTTTTGATGTTCATCCATCAACGCTTGAAGGAAGCCGGTGTTCCGCCCTCCTTCGATGAGATGAAGGACGCGCTGGACCTCCGTTCCAAATCCGGCATTCACCGGCTGATCACAGCTCTGGAAGAGCGCGGCTTCATTCGCCGCTTGCCGAACAGAGCTCGTGCACTTGAAATCCTCAAACTGCCAGACTCCATTTCTCCGGGCCTGAAGCCTGCCGCTAAGGAAAAAGGCTTTGCACCTGAGGTGATTGAGGGCTCCCTGAGCAAGAAAGTAGCAACGCCGCCACCTCCACGCACCACATCACCAGACGAAGTGCCAACGCTGGAAATCCCGGTCATGGGCCGCATTGCTGCAGGCGTACCAATCGAAGCAATCCAGACACAAAGCCATACCATCGCAATGCCTGCTGATCTGATGGGTCGCGGTGAGCATTATGCGCTGGAAGTCAAAGGCGACTCCATGATCGATGCCGGTATCTTCGATGGGGATACCGTGTTGATCAAACGTGGTGACACGGCTGATAACGGCGAAATCGTTGTGGCGCTGATTGATGAAGAAGAAGCAACCTTGAAGCGCCTGCGCAAAAAAGGCGCCTCAGTCGCGTTGGAAGCGGCCAACCCCGCCTACGAAACTCGCATCTTCGGCCCGGGCCGCGTCCACGTTCAAGGCAAGATGATTGCGCTCTTCCGCCGCTATTAAATCATTGGTTGCCTGAGGCAATTTTGGATTCCAAGGTCTGCGCTGAGCATCATATGCCCAGCGCACTTTTTTTATTCTTTCCCCGCCCTTAGCGCCAGCTGAGAGCCAGATGTAAGCTGAACCTCGTTCTCCGAAAATCTTCTGGTCGATAACCAGCTCAGCCCGGCAAGCCGGAGGCGCCTGAACCTGTGTGATGACGATGGTGGCAAGATGGCAGTCAGCCTCCAAAACATCAACTGCTTTGGACTGCGCCAGCAGGATAGGTTCTGAACTTACCCTCTCTCCCTCCGCAGGCTGCTGAGGGAATATCTCAATCACACAGCCGCGCTCATCACAGGACCGATCTGAAGCCCTCACCTTGTGCTGCTTGAACGAACCCGCTGAACCCCCACCAGCGCGCAACAGGCTGTCAGCAGCAAACGACATACGCGAGGACGTCAGTCGAAACGCACCATCCTGCCCATAATAAGCAATGTGCTTGCCCGCATCTGCAATCATCAGATCAGGCGCCTTGCCACCGGCAAACATCAGGACACTCACCGTAAATGCCGGAAGTGAAAGCCATTTCAGGCGCAGCGGCGTCACACACAGCACGACAATCGCTAGGATCACGAGCAGATACCCTGGAGCACTGGCAACCCCGAGACTGGTCAGCCCCTCACTGAGTGAGCTCACCCAGTAGGCAGCTTTCAGCACCAGCGCCAACCCAGCCTCCATCCCTTGCAGAAAGAACGCATCCGCACCAAACGGGATCGCCAACAGACTCAATAACCCAAGGGGCATAACCACAAAAGTCACCAATGGCATAGCAAGAATATTCCCCAGAACTCCATAAGGCGCAACCTGCTCAAAATGCATCGCCGCAACTGGCCCCGTGGCAGCACCTGCAATCAACGAGGTCAACGCACAAGCTAGAATCCACTTTAAGATTACACGACTAACCTTCTGAAACCATGAGGTATTCCGTCTGCGCGAACTGTCTCGATCACCGAGCAACCAATCCTTCCCAAGCATATAGGCTGAGAGCAAGGCGAGCACTGCAATGAAGGACATCTGAAACCCGGGAGCCAGAACCTCCTCCGGCCTCAGGCTTAAAAGCACAAGGCAAGCCAGCGCCAGACCACGCAGACTGAAGGCCCGCCGACCAAGCAGACCCGCGCATAAAATCATCGCCGCCATCAAAAAAGCCCGCTGCGTTGCCACAGAAGCTCCTGACAAACCAAGATAAACAATCGCCGCAATCAGTGCTGCCACGCTGGCATAAACGTGAATATGTCCTTTCAGCGCAAGCGACTGGCTGAGGGATAGGATCAGGCGGGCACCAAGGAAGACCAGAGAGGTCACAAGTCCCATATGCATGCCGGAGATAGCGAGCACATGAGCAAGCCCTGCATTGCGCAAGGCATCCTTGTCAGCGGTGGCAAGATAGTCTCGCTTGCCCACCAGAAGTGCAACAGCAAACGCACTTTCCGGGCTGTTATCCAACACCCGCCGGATCCGCTGTGCTATCCCACTGCGCACACGCTCTATCCCTTGCAGAAAACTTGTGCCCTCTACCTGTGCCACAACAACCGGTTTGGAAAGCGCATAGCCGACTGCACCAATCCCACTGAAAAACGCAGTTCGGGCAAAGTCATACCCACCGGGGCGCACCGCACCTCCCGGCGGCAACAACCGAGCCTTCAGCTGCATCCTGTCCCCCATCACGGGTGCCTCTTTCATCCCCTTGATGCTAATCCGGATGCGATAAGAAAGAAGAGTTACGCCCTTCTGCGAAAGTGTTGTCACATCTGCAAAAATGACGGAGTAAGCCCCTTTGCCAGAATGCTTCACTCCAGCAACCACACCCTCCACTTTGCGTGTAACCGGGCGCTCCAGCGGGTCACCGCGCGCATACTCCACGCGCAAGTCAGCAAGGAAGAACCCGGCAGTAAAGAACAAAAGCGCGGTCAGCCCAACCGTTAACCGCCCGATCTTCCAACGACGAAAAGCGAATACTCCCAATAAGATAAAAGGAGTTCCGCTTAAAACACTGTAAGGCTCTGCGGGGAGTGAGAAATAAACCAGTACACCAGCCAAGTGGCAGAGCGCATACCAGAGGATGCCATGCCCCTTGTTCCAATCCTGTACCAGAGCAGAGCGGGCATAACTCATGACAGCTGGCCAATCCGGCCTCAGCACGAAACCCAGCAGCTCACGTATCTTTTGGACCACATCACGAAGCCTAAGGCGCTGTTTCTCTTCAGCAAAACGCGTGCTTGCGTTGCTATGTGCGTTTTTTGCGTTGGTTTGCGTTTTTGTGCGTTGCTGTGTGACTCGTCCAGCAAGCGCCGTATCGGTCTCAAACAGCACAGAAGAAAACTTATCCTCCTCAAGGCAAAGCTCACCTATTCTGGGAGCACAGCCACCAGATTGCGTCTTGTCTGAGGATGATTGCCCCTCGCGCACCCTTAAGTCCCTTTCTGCCACTTGGGAACTTTTCAATGCTATGATACACAGCCCGCAGAGGTACGGCGCCCCGCCGTAATTACCCCAAACTATTCGAAGTAACTTGAAACTTTTCCGGAACACCTATGACTAAACCTGTTGTGACGCGCTTTGCGCCTTCTCCTACTGGCTACCTGCATATTGGCGGCGCCCGTACAGCCCTGTTCAACTGGCTTCTGGCAAAACACAGCGGCGGTAAAATGCTGCTGCGCATTGAAGACACCGATCGCTCCCGCTCCACCGAGGAAGCCGTAGACGCGCTTCTGGACGGTCTGTCCTGGCTGGGCATCGACTGGGACGGCGAGCCGATCTCCCAGTATGGCCGCGTTGACCGCCACCGCGAAGTTGCTGAGCAGATGGTCAAGGACGGCACTGCGTACTATTGCTACTGCTCCCCGGAAGAAGTGAACGAGATGCGCGAGAAGGCCCGCGCAGAAGGTCGCCCGCCGCGTTATGACGGCACCTGGCGTGATCGTGACCCTTCTGAAGCACCGGAAGGCGTCGCCCCTGCCATTCGCCTGAAAGCACCGCTCGAAGGTGACACCATCGTGGAAGATCAGGTTCAGGGCACCGTCAAGTTCGCCAATAAGGATCTGGACGACCTGATCCTCGTGCGTTCTGATGGCAACCCAACCTACATGCTGGCTGTTGTGGTAGACGACCACGACATGGGCGTCACCCACATCGTACGTGGTGATGACCACCTGACCAACGCAGCACGCCAGTCCCTGATCTACAAGGCTCTGAACTGGGATGTCCCGGTCATGGCGCACATTCCGCTGATCTATGGACCAGATGGCGCAAAGCTCTCCAAGCGCCACGGCGCAGTTGGCGCAGAAGCCTACCGGGCTATGGGCTACCTGCCATCCGCCATGCGCAACTATCTGGCGCGCCTCGGCTGGTCCCATGGCGATGACGAGATCTTCTCTACCGATCAGATGATCGAGTGGTTTGGTCTGGACGCTGTTGGCAAGTCCCCATCCCGTTTCGACTTCAAGAAACTGGAGAACCTGAACGCCCACTACATGCGCTCAGAAAGTGATGAGGAGCTGCTCGGCCACTTCCTCACCTATCTGATGGACGTGGAAGGCGGCGCAGACGTCATGGCGTGGATTGCTGGTGATGGAAACCAGGACAAACTGGTTGAAGCACTGCCTGGCCTGAAAGAGCGTGCAAAGACCCTTGTCGAACTACAGGAATCTGCGCATTACCTATGGGTTCAGCGCCCGCTGGATCTGGATGCAAAGGCTGAAAAGATCCTGTCTGACGAGGCACGCGCTGTTCTTGGCAAGGTTCTGGTTGCCCTTGAAGCACTGGACGAGTGGACCGTGGAAAGCACTGAAAATGCCGTTAAGGCAGTTGCTGAAGCAGAAGAGCTGAAACTCGGCAAAGTTGCTCAGCCATTGCGCGCTGCACTCACTGGTCGTGGCACATCCCCAGGCATCTTTGACGTGCTCAAAGTGCTCGGAAAAGACGAATCCTGCGCACGCATTCGTGATCTTTCAGCTTAATTCGCTGAATTCTAAAAGAAACTCCGCTGCAAATACTAGTCATTCGTAGCGGTAGTTACACTTATAGCTAAAAGCATTGGTTGCGGGCGCTTGCCCCATCGCGGCAAATGATATAGGCAGTTCCACGACAACACTCTCCTCCGGGCGGAAACGTCAGATCATGCAGTGTATTCATTTGTACACAAATGAAGCAAGTCGCATGAGGAGATACAAAATGGGGGTTGCCTGATATGAGCGACAAAACAGCGAAACTGACTATTGGAGACAACAGCTGGGACTTTAACGTCCACTCTGGCTCCATGGGCCCTGATGTTCTGGACATCGGTTCGCTTTATAAGCAAACTGATCACTTCACACTGGACCCTGGTTTCACATCAACTGCCTCATGCGAATCCAAGATCACTTACATCGACGGTGACGCAGGCGTTCTGCTTTACCGCGGTTACCCGATTGAACAGCTCGCCGAACACGGCGACTTTTTGGAAAGCTGCTATCTGCTGCTGTACGGCGAACTGCCAACACGCGCAGAGAAGGACGATTTTGTTCATCGTGTAACCTACCACACCATGATCCATGATCAGATGAGCTCTTTCTTCAAGGGTTATCGTCGTGACGCTCACCCAATGGCAGTCATGACCGGTACCGTTGGAGCTCTCTCTTCCTTCTATCATGACAGCACCGACATCTCCGATCCACACCTGCGCATGGTTGCATCCCTGCGCATGATCGCAAAGATGCCGACCATTGCTGCAATGGCCTACAAATACCACGTTGGTCAGCCATTCGTTTACCCAAGAAACGATCTGGACTACGCATCCAACTTCCTACACATGTGCTTCGCAGTTCCATGTGAGGAATATAAAGTAAATCCGGTTCTGGCACGCGCCATGGACCGTATCTTCATCCTGCACGCTGACCACGAGCAGAACGCTTCCACATCCACCGTACGTCTTGCTGGTTCTTCAGGCGCAAACCCATTTGCATGTATTGCAGCTGGCATTGCATGTCTGTGGGGTCCATCTCATGGCGGTGCGAATGAGGCAGCTCTGAACATGCTTTCCGAAATCGGTTCTGTTGACCGTATTCCTGAGTATGTGGCACGTGCAAAAGACAAGAATGATCCGTTCCGCCTCATGGGCTTCGGTCACCGCGTCTACAAAAACTACGACCCACGCGCACGCATCATGCAGAAAACCTGTCATGAAGTGCTTGCAGAGCTGGGCCACCAGGACGATCCGCTTCTTGAAGTGGCAATGGAACTGGAAAAAGTTGCCCTCACCGATCCTTACTTCGTTGAGAAGAAGCTCTATCCAAACATTGACTTCTACTCCGGCATCACCCTGCGTGCTCTGGGCTTCCCAACCACCATGTTCACCGTGCTCTTCGCACTGGCTCGTACAGTAGGTTGGATCGCACAGTGGAAGGAAATGATTGAAGATCCTTCCCAGCGTATCGGTCGTCCACGCCAGCTGTACACCGGCTATTCCGAGCGTGACTATCAGCCAATCGACCAGCGTCGTTAAAAACATTTCCCCGAAAGCGGACACCGCTGTTCGGGAAATGCAGCAAAGCTGATTGAGCTGAGAAGTTAAACTTCAGAAAAAGGAGGCATTTTGCCTCCTTTTTTATTTGAAAAGCACCATTTGCTTTCAGCACCCACAAACCATGAGGCGGCTTAATCCTGTTCATGCCTCACCACATCCCTATCCTTGATGCTTGACCAAGTGCCCAGCACTGCCACCGGCATCAGAAAAGGATGTATTGATGCGTCTTGCCCCCCTCCCTGTTTTTGCAGCCTTCACGCTCCTCTCTGCCGGTCTGGCAAGCTATTCCTCAGCAAACACCGAAACCGCACAAGCTTCCCGGGACGTTGCCTTCTCAAACCTGAGCATGCAGGACGGCACATCAGACAATTCCATCTGCGTTGAGCGTTATGGTGACGGGTACACAGTCTCCCCCTCCAAAGAAGCCCCCAAACGCACCTACATCAGCGACAAGGGACACACCGTAACGCTGGTGGATAGAAACGAGATTTTAGGACAAGGCATTTTTGCTGAACATGACCGGTTCATGATGACATTCCCCGGCAATGAAGGTGAAGAGATTGAGGTCACTCAATTCGTGACCGGCCTGATCGGCGGCGACAACTACAGTGGCGTATTCACAGACGGCACATGCACCGGAAAGGTTTCTGTTGGCCCATTGGAATACAAATAAAAACCATTCACCACAGTTGAACTGAACACCCTGAACCACACCGCCGGAGATGTTTCTCAAACCTGTAAAGGTTCGGTACAACAACAAACGCAGCATGCCAAGCTTATCATCCAACGCCTTTGGCATCAGCGCCAACGCCAGGAGTTCAGGTACAAGAGGTGGGACAACAGGCCTGAAACAGGAGTGCACATGCGCCTTAAAAAACTGAGACAGCCCGGTGTGGTTCTCCTCATCACATTCGCAATGCTGGGGGCAGCCAGCAGTCATATCATCAATCGCGAAAATAGGGCCAATCCGTTTTCCGACATGAAACGCGTGTCCCCATTAAGACAAGTCTTAGTAGACAACCTGACAGCTCTGACAGACGTCGTGGGAGTTGAGTTCTGTAAGAAACGTTATGGCAGCGGAGCCACCATTTACCCCGATCAAAACGGGCAACACGGGCAGTTTATCAGCGATAAGAACGACAAGCTCTCCATCTACGATCGTAGCGAGTGGCGGCAAGACAGCATCTATACAGAACATTCTAAATTGCTCGTCACCTTCCATAATAATCCAGATGTCGAGGTCGAGCTCACGATCTTCATAACAGGCTTCGTGAACTCCAAGATGTTCAGCGGTGTCTTTTCAGATGGCATCTGTACCGGGCACTTCTCCGTCATAAACGCCAAGTGATCCCGCAAAACGCTGCTTCGAGAAATTGACTAAATCCGGACAGTCACGCGAAACACATTCTTCATCCTAAAGAAAATCAAATTGAACCCAGAGCATTTACATTAACGCAGCAGGACTATTCTTTGCGGGTCGTGAGGCCTGAACAGCAACGAGTGGAAGCTCCCCATGAAGAAGATTTTCTGTGCAGCAACAAGCCTCAGTCCTGTCGCCGACAGATCCGGGACGAGAGGTCAGGCACAGCAGGTTTGAAATGGGAGTAGACATGCGCCTTACAAAACTGAAACAGTCCGGTGTAGCTCTCATCCTCACCATTGGGATGCTGGGGCAAGCCAACGCTCAGATCACCCACCGCGACAACCGGGGCAATCCCTTCACCGACCTGAAACGCCTGTCTGTATCACGGCAAATCGCCATCCAGAACCTGACAGTCCTGACAGATGCAGTTGGTGTTGAGTTCTGTAAAGAGCGCTACGGTAACGGATACACTGTCTACCCCGATCCAAACGGACGGCGCGGGCAGTTTGTCAGCGACAAAGGACACAAATTCTCCCTCTACGCCCGCAGTGAGTTGCGCGGTGACGGCATTTATGCCGAACACTCGCAAGTCCTCATCACCTTCCCCAATGATCCGGATGAAGAAGTCGAGAACACCCAGTTCATAACCGGCTTCGTGAACTCAAAAATCTTCACCGGCGTCTTCTCAGATGGCATCTGCTCCGGAAGGTTCTCTGTCGTCGGCGTCAAATGATCATTTCTGGACAGGCGCAGTTGCCTCAGTCAGCTCAAAGCATTTACTGACAGAACTCTCGTTGGTCTTATAGGTGCGAAAGCCAACCGCCTCATAATAACCCAGTCCCTCCGGGTTGGAGGCACCAATCGTGGCATCAATCTTCTCAAGCCCGGCTTGTCTGGCAGCATCAAGCGTTGCAGCAAACAAGGCCCGCCCGACACCGCGGCGTCCAGCACTCGGGCGCACATGGGTGCCGATCATGCCCCAACCCGGCGTCACACCATAAGTGTTGCCCTCTGATGCCCGTTTCAGGACCTGCAGCCCAAGCAGGGTCCCGTCCACATCTTCAACCACAGAACAGCGGATATTATCTGCATGAGCAATGTACTGAGAGATCACATAGGTCTCATCACTCGGCAAACTGCGCTTTCCCAACGCAGCAAGTTCCTGCAAAAAACTGCTGATTTCTTCAACATCGACCAGAACCGCGTCTCTGACTTTCATAAAAACCTCAAAATCTGTAGCTGGCCTGCGCCCCATGCTCATACCAAACACAGCAGGCGAAAACCCACGATGCATCAATGCAATGAAGAGCATAACCTATCACAAGCCCCGGATTTTCCAGCCCCTGCACTGCGTAAATCTTCAGTTTTCACGGATGTTTATGCGTAGTGCATTAGAAACTGGCTAAATCCAGCAACATCCCCAAAACTCATTCTTCATCCTAAAGAAAATCGAAGCTCAGCAAAAACATCTACGTTAACGCAGCAGGACTACTCTTTGCGCGGTTTTAAGCCTGAAAAATAACAAGTGGTGGCACCCATGAAGAAATTTCTCTGTGCAGCAGCAAGCCTTGGCGCAATTGCCTATGTCAGCAGCACGGCTCTGGCAGACGATCACAGTCTGGGCAGTGACAATGAATCCGTCACATTCTCCGAGCTGACATTGGCAGACGGCACGCCTGACGACGGCACCTGCGCAAAACGCTACGGGACAGGTTACAAAACCGCAGACCATCCCGACACATCTTCACCAAACGCTCAAAAGACGACGACAGAAGGCCACGACATCATCATCTCCTCCACCGGAGGCACCATTGGGGATGGCATCCTGTCCATCGAAAACGAGTACGAGATCATCTTCCCCAATGACGAACACAAAGAAACAATTGATGTGAAGATGTTCGCAACCGGCCTGATTGGCAGCGGAACAGCCTCAGGCGTGTTCTCAGATGGCACGTGCCGCGGCAAGGTCACCATTCAATCTGCCCAGCAGTAGGACCCGAGCCCAATGAAAATCGCCCTTTGCACAGTGTTGAGCCTATTTATGCTTATACATGCAACAATCCCAGCTCACGCTCTTAGCAGTCGAGTTGGTCGTGGTGATAAAATCACAACGTTCTCAGACATCTCCACGACTGACAGCACAATAGATCGCAGCATTTGTCAAAACCGTTATGGGAAAGTGTTCTTAACAAAAGATCATCCTGCAACAATTGAGGGCGAACAGCTGGTAACCACATCAGAAGGCCAAAAAATTGAATTAATTTATCAGGGCGGTCACATTGGCAATGGAATTTACTCCATTGAAAATGAATATAAATTCACTTCCCCCAATAACGAGAATGGGAAATCAGTTGATCTACAGCTTGCAGCCACAGGTTTCATTGGCGGCGGACGAGCCTCTGGCGTGTTCTCGGACGGCACTTGCACTGGCAACGTCACAATTGAGTTGATCGCACCAGATAACAGTAAGAAAACGTCACCTAAACACAACGCTGATCCCATCACTAAACAATGACAACATCATGAGATCATTACTCTGTATCGCAATAAACCTCGCAGTGCTGGCCATCACCAGCACCTCAGCGCTGGCAATTGCAGAGAGATTGAATCCCCACAATAAGAAAGTCACGTTTACGAACTTATCCATGGCAAACGGCAACCCGGATGACGGCACATGCCAGCAGCGTTACGGCGCAAGCATTACAACACAAAGCGTCCCCAGCTCTACCAATGACATACTCAAACGTAAAACGGATAAGGGACACATCATTCAGGTTATCTCAATCGATGACAGCGTAAATACTGGAATCCTGTCTGTCCGAAACCAATACGAAATCATATTTCCCAATGACAAAAGCAAGACACCCGTTAGATTGAAACTCTTGGCAACTGGTCTGGTCGGAAGTAAGGAAGCCTCAGGCGTCTTCTCCGACGGCACCTGCCGGGGAAACCTACACATTCAGATAATAAAGGAAGATGCGCCTCAATAATATTAAGCACTGTGCTTTATTACCCAACCGCATGGACGGATAAAACAATGAAAACATTGCTCCTGACCATCTTCAGTGTTCTCGCGCTGACCATCACCAGCACAGCCGCATTGGCTGTCGCACAAAGGTTGGGTCCCGGCGAAAAGACAATCACCTTCTCCAATCTTTCCATGACAGATGGCAGCCCGGATGATGGAATCTGCGAAAAACGTTACGGCGAAGGTTTTACGACAAAAAACCACCCCGACTCCACCAATGACACAATCAAACGCAGCACGGACAAAGGTCACGACATTCTGGTCATCGCCATCGGTGGCAGCGTCAGCGGGGGCATCTTCTCAATCGAAAACGAGTACGAGATCGTTTTCCCGGGAGATGAAAGCAAAACACCTGTTGACGTGGAACTGGCCGCAACAGGTCTGGTCGGCACTCAGGAAGCGTCCGGCGTCTTCTCCGACGGCACCTGCCGCGGAACACTTCACATCAAAGTATTGGATAACTGACATTATATAAAAAGGCCTGAAGAACCCTTCAGGCCTTTAAACTCATAGCTTAAAGCATCACTTTAAGCACAACTCCAAATGACTCTTGGTTTTCAAAGAGCTACACCCATTTAATGAATCACTTTAAAAAGCACCTAAGCTGAAACTCCAGCCGTTTCCAGAATAATCCGGGCAGCCTTGCCTGCCTGACTTTCCCCTTCAGGCAAACGCATCTTTTCATCAATACGAGAGAACGCGTCCAGCTGCGCCCGGCGCTCTGGACTGTCGCAAAGCAGCGCGAGCACGGCCTGGCTGAGCGCCTCAGGATGCGCTTCGTCTTCGATATATTCTTTGATGCTGTCATCCCCAAGCACCAGATTAGGCAGCACAATGGTGTCCACCGCAACAATCTTGATGAACCGGTTGATCTGCTTCAAACGGCGGAAGAACCAGTCCAGCTTGTAAGCGATGACCATAGGCACGCCAGCAATCGCAAGTTCCAAAGACACAGTACCGCTGGCCGCAAGCGCTGCATTTGCCTGTCGCAAAGCCGCAAACTTTTCCGCTTCACCCGTCACAATACGCGGCTGTACCTTCCAGGAAGCCACACCATCGCGAATGCGCTGCTCCTGATGAGGCACTGCAGGAATGATCACATCCACATCCGGATCTTGCGCGCAAATCAACGCGACCGCATCGCCAAACGGCTCCAACAACCGCGAAACCTCGCTCGTCCGGGAGCCCGGAAGCACCACCAATTGCTTTCTGCCTGCCCCGAGTTCTGCGCGCTCCCCCGGAGCCGGACGCAAATCCGCAAGCCGCTCAATCAACGGGTGCCCCACATAATCACAGGGCGGTCCACCAAGGCGTTTATGAGCCTCAGGCTCAAACGGCAGCAGAGCAAGCAGCTGATCCACATAAGAAGCCATCTTCTTCGCACGTCCCGGACGCCACGCCCACACGGATGGGCTCACATAGTCCACCACCCGGATATGCGGCGCCTTCTTGCGTACCCGCTTTGCCACATTGTGAGTGAAATCCGGAGAATCTATGATCAACAGTAAATCAGGTTGCTCGGCAATAACCGCATCAACGGTTTGATGCACGCGGCGAATAATCGTCGGCAAACGTTCCAACACCGCCGTAATGCCCATCACAGCAATATCATGCAGCGGAAAGATCGACTGCACCCCTTGACCTGCCATACGCTCACCGCCCAGACCACAGACCTGAAGACGATCACCAATTGAGGCGCGCAAGGCTTTTATGACTTCTGCACCCAGCTGGTCGCCAGACTCTTCGCCAACAACAAAAAAAACCTTGAAGGATTTGACAGCTTCCAATTCGCTCATACCTCAGCGCTCACCAGCTTCAAAGTCTTCATCGCGTGTGCACCCATAAAGGAAAACACCAAGTTCTTTGCAAAGGCACTCAACCTCATCGCGATGAGCAACCAGAACACGCCCAGCCTCAACACACACGCCTTTTAACTGTGCGTCAGAAGCTTTCTGTATGGTTTCTGGCCCAACGGTCGGCATATCAAGGCGCAGGTCCTGTTGCGGTTTAGAGCACTTTACAAGCACACCAGCAGCCCCTTTGGACCGGACCCGGCCATTGGCACGCAAGCCAGCTACACGCTCAAGCATGGCATCCGTGCCTTCAGCCCCCTCAACAGCAACAACACGTGCGCCAACAGCAACAGCACCCTGCCCGATATCCAGTCGGCCAACGGCATCCACCGCCTCAATGGCAAGCTTCATATCACTCAGAGCCTTGGCATCCGGCTGCGGCCCTGCCACATGGCCTGGGCTGGCAACCAGCCCCGGAGCAACTTCATGAGCACCAACCACGTGCAAACCCTCTCGTTCAAATAGTCCGGCTACCTTCACCAGCAAATGATCATCACCACCGACAACAGCCTTAATGATACGCGGCAAACGCCAAATCGTTCCAAAATCGCCAAGGATCGATGTGAAATCAGGCCGCTTCTGCACAGCACCGATCAACACCACATCCTGAACACCTTTGGATTTCAGCGTTGAGAACAGTTTGCCGATCTGCCCCCAGCCAAGCTCTACCGGATTAAACGCAGAAAGGGAGGCATCTGCCTCCCCCTTGATTGCGATGGTCACCACATCGCGACCTTGTGCCATAGCGGACCGAATAACCAGACCGGGCAAATCGCCACCACCAGCAATCACAGCAATAGGTGCCTGTTTCACCATGAACTCAAAACAGACCCTTATTCACTGGTGTTGCGCGGCGTACAGAACCGGCGCTTTTCATCTTCCAGCATGAACGACGTCATCGTCTGCACACCTTCAAACTCAGCGTACTTGGTCCGTGCAATCTCAGCACGAGCACGCAACGTACCCTCTTCACTGTTGAAGACTTCCTTATACGCACCGCGCAGGGCGTGGATTTCTTCGCGAGAGAAGTTGCGGCGCTTCAAACCAATCAGGTTAAGGCCTGCAAGACGCGCACGATCACCAATCACAGACCCATAAGGGATCACATCAAACTCAACACCAGTCAGACCGCCAATGATGGAATGAGCACCCACACGGCACCACTGACGCACAGCAGACAAACCGCCGAAGATCACATGATCTTCAACTTCAACATGCCCGGCAAGCGTCGCGTTGTTGGCAAGAATAACGTTATTGCCAACAACGCAATCATGTCCGACATGAGTCCCCATCATGAACAGGCCGCCATTACCAACTCGCGTTACACCTCCACCGCCGGCAGTGCCAGGGCTCATGGTTGAGTGCTCACGGATCTGGTTGTCATCACCGATTTCCAGTAGCGTATCTTCGCCGGAAAACTTCAGATCCTGCGGCTGATGCCCCAAGCTGGCAAACGGGTAGACCTTCGACCGGGCGCCGATCATTGTCCGTCCAGCGATCACCACATGGGAAACAAGCTCTACATCATCGCCAAGTGTTACCTTGGGACCCACCATGCAGTAAGGACCGATCTTGACATTCCCTCCAAGTACGGCCCCATCCTCGAGGATTGCGGTGGGATGAATCTGTTGCATCAATGACCTCAATTCGCCTCGTCAGAATCGACAAGCATTGCGCTGATTTCCGCTTCAGCAACCTTCTGCCCGTCTACCATTGCAACACCTTCAAACTTCCAGATGGTCGCGCGGTTGCGGACTTTTTTCACATGAAAGTGCACCTGATCACCAGGAACCACAGGCTTGCGGAACTTACACTTATCAATGGTCATGAAGTAAACCAGAGAAGGTACATCTTTCTTATCACGACCATGGACGCAAAGCGCACCAGCAGTCTGAGCCATCGCTTCGATAAGCAACACACCTGGCATTACAGGCTGGCTTGGAAAATGTCCCTGAAAATGTGGCTCATTGATGGTTACATTCTTAATACCAACACCTGAGTTATCGCCGTCCATATCAACGATACGGTCAATCATCAAAAACGGATAACGATGGGGCAAAAGCTCCATAACCCGCATGATATCAGCGCTTTCAAGTGTTCTGGTCTCTACATCACTCATAATAATGCCTCAGCAATATCGGTTCGACTGGCATATGCCTCACTCGGAGCATCTGAGGACACGCCCTCCTCATTTACCAGCCAATCTAGTTAACTATCGGGATCAGATCCCGGGTCTAATCTGTTATTTCTTGCCACCTTGAGCGGCCAGGCGGCGAAGCGCCGTCATTTCCTTGAACCACTCACGGATTGGCCGTGCCGGTACACCACCATAACGCCCACCTGGCGCCAGATCGTCGTGTACAGCACTTACGCCAGCAACTTGCGCGCCCATTCCAATGCGAACGTGCCCGGAGACACCAGTCTGTCCGCCAAGAACCACATAATCCTCAAGACTGGAACTTCCAGAAATCCCTACCTGAGAAACAATGACGCAATACTTGCCGATATTAACGTTGTGACCAACCTGAACCTGATTATCAATCTTGGTTCCATCACCCACAGTCGTATCACGGTTTGCTCCGCGGTCTATACAGGAGCCAGCGCCAATTTCAACATCATTTCCTAGCACAACTCGGCCCATCTGGGGAACCTTGATATGTCCACCTGGTCCCATCGCAAACCCAAAGCCATCCTGCCCTATGCTCACGTTTGGGTGAATAATGACACGATCGCCAAGCACCGCGTGCTGCAAACTGGAATTTGCTCCGATAGAGCAGTCATCACCCAGCTGACAATTGGCAGCGATCACAGCATTAGGACCAACACGAGATCCAGCACCAATCACCACATGAGCACCAATAACAGCCCCAACCTCAACAACAACGCCCTCACCCAGCTTCGCACTCTCATCAACGTAAGCAAGCGAACTGATCGCGGTTTCACCAGTTACTGGAAGCGGCCGCATTGCAGTTGGGTAAAGCTCAGCCAGAACTTTCGCCAGCGAGCGGTACGGCTCTTTGGCAAGCAAAGGCACAACACCATCGGGCACTTTATCGACATGCTTTTTGCTAACGAGACAAGCTGTTGCCTTCGTGCTCTCAAGCTGATCCAGATATTTCGGATTATCGATAAACACAAGCGTTCCGGGAACGCCTTCATCCAGAGGAGCAACACCAGTAATGGCAAGCTCACTATCACCACGAACAATCTCCGCCCCAGCCCACTCAGCTACTTGTTTCACTGTTATTGATCGAGCTTCAGGGAAGAAAACCGGGCTAACTTCAGATTGATTTGATGGTTCTGTCATAGGATCCTACAAAAAAACGGCCGCCGAGGGCATCGGCGACCGATTATAATCAAATTATCACTAGATCAGAAGCGTGTACCACCACTGAGCTTGAATACCTGCGTTTCATCAACATCGTTTTTGAGCACAGGCCAAGCAAAGTCAGCACGCAGCGGCCCAAACGGCGACTGCCACAACACACCAACACCAACAGACGCACGAAGATCGAAATCTTCAGACTGGATACCGCTTCCGATTACAGAAGACAGTTCGCTATCCACACCCCAGAGAGAACCCGCATCAGCGAAGACTGCGCCCGACAATCCAAGTTCTTCAGGGAAGACTGGGAATGGGAATTGGCCTTCAACAGTACCTGCAACGTAGTATTTACCACCCAAAGCATCGCCACCGTTTTCATCACGAGGGCCATAACCATTGGTCGCAAAACCACGAATTCTGTCAGGTGAACCCTGGAACTGATCAGTTACACGCAGACGGTTACCGATAGATTCGATGTAACCGGCAGAACCCTTCACAAAGCCAACAAGACCCCATTCAGCGTAGAGCTCTTCAAACGCACTACCCTTAAACTGACCACGCAGATACTGCGACTGACCACCCAAACCAGCAATTTCCTGCTCGTAGGATGCAACGTAACCATCACGTGGGTTCAGATTGTTGTCCAGAGTATTGTAGACCAGTGAGAAGCCCGCAAGAGACGTTGTATACTCTCCAAGAGAGTCACAAACACCAAGCGAAACACCAGGCTCACAGTCACTAATACCGGTTGAGTCGCTACGCGTCAGATCACGCTGGTAAAGCTTGTAGAACAGGTTGAGCGTCAGTTCGTCTTCACGAAGCGGAAGACCAAAGTTAATCGCACCACCAGTTGTCTGCTCCTCATAAGCACGGGAGCTGTTCTGATCGTATACGCGGCGGTACACATCCAGACCTGCAGAGATACGGCGCCCCATGAAGAACGGCTCAACGAACTTGAACTCATACTTCTGGTTATCGGTACCACCACCAACAGCAGCTTTCACGTACTGGCCACGACCAAGGAAGTTGCGCTCGGTGATGGAGATATCACCAATCACACCGTCAGATGTAGAGTAACCCACACCAAATGAAACTTCACCGGTTGGCTGCTCTTCAACATCCACGTTGATGATCACACGGTCAGGTGCACTGCCCTGCTGACGCGTAATACGCACATTCTGGAAGTAACGTGTATTGCGCAGACGACGCTCAGCCTTATCCAGAAGGATACGGTTATAAGCATCACCCTCAGCGAGATCGAATTCGCGGCGGATCACGTATTCACGTGTACGGTCGTTACCACGAACGTTGATACGCTCAACATAAACGCGTGGACCTTCTTCGATCAAATAAGTGATTGAGACTGTCTTGTTCTCATAATCACGTTCACCACGAGGGCGAACCTGAGCAAACGCATAGCCTGCCTTGGAAACTTCCAGCGTCAGAGCTTCAAGTGTCTTTTCAACTTCCAGTGAGTTGTAGGTATCACCAGACTGAGTGCGCAGATACTGGCGCATCGCCTCTGGGTCAACAGCAGACAAGGATGTATCGATTTCGATATCACCGAACTCGTACTGCTCACCTTCATCAACAGTGAAAGTCACGTAGAAGATGTTTTGCTCACGGTCCAAATCTGCAACAGCAGAAACAACGCGGAAATCAGCATAACCCTTCTGGTAGTAGAACTGACGCAAAGATTCTTCGTCGACATCGAGACGGTCAGGATCATAAACATCGGTCGTACGCAACCAGCCGAGGAAGCCACTTTCGCGGGTCTGGATCTGCTCACGCAGGTAGCCGTCGGAGAAGGCTTGGTTACCGATGAAGGAAATACGGGCAACACCCGTCTTATCACCTTCTTCGATTTCAAAAACCAGATCCACACGGTTATTAGCGCGCTCAATAATCTTCGGCTCAACAGACGCACGATAGCGACCGGAGCGACGATAAGCCTCCAGAAGGTTCTGAGCATCAGACTGAACACGCGCTCGTGTCAGCATGGACCGCTCAGAAGAACGAACAACTGATTGCAGAGCTTCGTCCTTCAGTCGCTTGTTACCCTCAAAGGAGATTTTGCCGATAACTGGATTTTCTTTAACATCAACAACAAGAGTGCCGCCGCGTTGCTCGATGGAAACATCAGCAAACAAACCAGTCGCATAAAGCGTGGTCAGACTCTCGTCGATATCAATTGCAGAAAACGATTTTCCTGGACGGATAGTCAGGTAGTTGCGAACTGTTTCGCTTTCGATGCGCGTTGCACCGTTAACGACAATCTTGTTAACCACCGCGGCCTCGGCAATCCCTGCTCCGATAAACGGAACACCAACCGGAGCAACTGTACTAGTAGCTGCAACGGCCATTGCCAAAAGCGACACACGTGACAGGTTCTTAAATGACTGCATAGAACTGCTATGCCTTTTATTTTCAGCCTAAAGTTGCATTAGTCCCCTGATCCTCAGATCACTAATGCGCCTCAGGGTAATGGATAGAATCTGAAACACCTAGGAACTTTGTACAAGGTTTTCAGAGTAAAGCAAGGCGACACAACTGGATTTAATGCAATTTGCCCAATCCTTTGCCCAAGCTTTGGTTACGCAACTTACCTAAGAGCCGATTATCGACCGCAGATCATTCCAGGTCGCAAAAACCATTAGAAGCAGAACCAGAGTGATCCCTATCCGGAACCCGAAATCCTGCAGTTTTTCACTCAACGGCTTACCCCTTACAATCTCGATGATGTAGTACAGCAGATGCCCGCCATCCAGCATGGGAACAGGCATAAGGTTGAGTAAACCAATAGAAATTGACAAAACTGCGGTAAGGTTAATTAGCGGTAAAATACCATGGGTCGCAACTTGCCCGGAAATTTGCGCTACGCGAATCGGACCACCTAGTTGGTCCGGATCTTCTTTACCGAGGAAAAGACCGCCAATATAACCTAATGTCCTATCAAGAATGTACCATGTCTCTTTTACCCCTTCACCCACGGCTTCCACCGGGCCAAAACGCTTGACTATGATATCTTCCTGAGAAGTATTTCGCTGAATTCCAAGAATTCCAACCTTCTGCGTATTCCCAAAACCATCACTGATTTCCTGTAATTCTGGCGTTGCAGTAAGGCGCTCGACCGCATCCCCGCGCTCCACATCGATCTGCATGGGAACGCCCGCACTCGCCGTCACGACCCGCTGCACATCATTGAAACTTTCTACTGGATTGCCATCAATCGAGAGGATCAAATCCCCTGGCAAAATGCCGGCAATTTCAGCCGCACTACCGGGTCGCACCTGATCCACACGCGGCAATGTTTCGAATTTTCCTAAAAATCCAAACATTCCTGCAAAGATAAGAATAGCGAGGATAAAATTGGCAATAGGCCCTGCGGCCACAATTGCGGAGCGTTGCCACGGGTTCTTCGCAAAGAATGCTGTCCGGCGCATCTCCTCATCCATTTTGGCTTGCTCATCACGGTCTGGCACGCTTGCAGCATTCTCATCACCTGAGAACTTCACATAGCCACCCAGCGGAATGGCACAGACCTTCCAGCGCGTCCCATGCTTGTCATTGCGACCAAACAGTTCCGGTCCAAACCCGACTGAGAATGCAAGAACCTTTACCCCGCACCAACGCGCGACGAGAAAATGCCCTAGCTCATGGAAGAAAACCACCACAGTAAGCACAGCCAAGAAGGGAATGATGACTCCGAGCGAACCACCAAGAACTGAACTCAGAACGTCCATGCGAACAGCCTTACCTTATTTTTTAAAGGAAGCGCCGGATTAGGCGGCCATCTTCCCAATAACTTCGTTTGCAACTCGACGCGCGACCTGATCCAACTGAAGAATCTCCTCCAGCTGATCTGAACAATCTAGCATATTTTGCGTATGAAGCCGATTCAGAACATCCTCAAGAAGCTCTGGGATCTGGAGGAAACCGATCTTCCGTCCAAGGAAGGCTTCCACTGCCACTTCGTCAGCTGCGTTAAAAATCGTCCCTGCTCCATCGCCAAGTTCCATCACTTTACGTGCAAGTGACAGCGCAGGAAAACGCTCAAAATCAGGCTTTTCAAAGTCCAGACGCCCAATCATCCCCAGATCAAGATCCGCAACCGGAGCTGTCTTTCGGGTTGGGTATGCCAGACAATGAGCAATTGGCCCGCACATGTCCGGAACCGCCATATGGGCCAATAATGACCCATCACAATATCTAACCATACCATGGACAATTGATTGTGGATGGACAACCACATCCAGCTGATCAGCGGTAATGGGGAACAGATGATAGGCCTCAATCAGCTCAAGACCTTTGTTCACCATCGAAGCACTATCAATGGTAATCCGCCGCCCCATGGACCAGTTCGGATGCTTCAGCGCCACCTCGGGCGTTGCAACACGCATCTCATCCAGTGTCGATGTCCGGAACGGTCCGCCGGAAGCTGTGACAATCACTTTGTCGACAGCTTTGGGGTCATCCTGCTCAAACACCTGAAAAATCGCATTATGCTCTGAATCCATCGGCAGTAGTTTGGAGCCATACTTTTCAGCCAGCTCACACACAATCGTGCCCGCACAGACCATAGTTTCTTTATTGGCAAGGGCGATATTACTACCGGCCTTGATCCCCTCAATGGTCGGCTCCAGCCCTGCGGCTCCCACCATAGCAGAAACCAGCACATCCACCTTCTGGCTGGCCGCCTCCAGAACAGCCTCACGACCAGTAGAAACCATGACGCCAGTGCCGGCGAGTGCCGCTTTAAGATCTTCGTATTTGGAGGCATCACCAATGACCGCGCGCTTTGCGCCAGTCTCCCGGCACGCCTTCGCAAGCGCTTCAACATTACGGCCTGCAACAAGTGCATTGACGTCATAACGCTCAGGGCTGTGCGCAATAACTTTGAGCGTACTGGCTCCAACCGATCCGGTTGCTCCCAACACAGTGAGAGATTTTGTCATATCAACAACCCTTGCAAATCAACAGAACTGTGGGCGAAGCACTAAAATCAGCAGTATCAGGACGCAAACAGCATCAACCCTGCATTTGGATCAAACAGCTGACCGCCAAACACTACACCAACCACATAGGCAAACACAGCGGCGGCGACAAGGCCATCAACGCGATCAAGCAACCCACCATGCCCGGGAATAAGACGACTGGAGTCTTTCACCTTAAAGCGGCGCTTCATGGAGCTTTCAAACAAATCTCCAAGCTGAGAGACTGCAGAAAGAACAACAGCAAGGCCAAAAGCCCAGACCAGCTGAGAACCACCTACAACAGCAACAAAGCCCATTCCTAAAAGCGAAGAAAAGACCACGCCACCAATAGCACCGCTCCAGGTTTTGTTAGGAGAAACGGCAGGCCAAAGCTTAGGTCCGCCAAAGCTGCGGCCACACACATAGGCCGCAATATCGGTACCCCAGACCACAAGGAAGAGATAGATGATGAAGAAAAGCCCTTCATCCCCTTCCCGCAGCGCCAGCAATGAGACAAAGGTCAGGCCAGCGTAAACGTAGCCCTCACTCACCCAGCGCGCCGTCCGGTCAAAGCCACCAGCACCGTAAAGTACCGCGGCACCAGCAATCAGCGCTCCGGCAATCCAGAGCGGTTGCGCCTGAAAGTAACTAAAGCCAATGAAGAGAAGAAACAAATAGCCCAGCAGCACAACAGGTCGCTGACTGTTTTGCAAAATGATCTTGTACCATTCCCAGTAAACAATCAGCATGCCAACAAGCACGAGGCCAGCAAACCAGAAACCACCTGCCCATGTCAGCGCCAGCGCGACAGGAGCAAGAATAACTGCAGAAAGAGCGCGTACCAGCAAATCAGGATTTGCATTTAGCACGCGCCGGATAATTCCTCCGGAAGCGCCTTCAGAATTGTTCTGATTGTTTTTGTCAGGCATTACGTCCCAGTCGCGTCAGAGCTCAAACCCCCATACCGCCGGTTGCGGTTAGAGAACGCCAGCAAAGCATCATCAAAAGCATCTGAGTTAAACTCAGGCCAGGGCGTCGGAGCAAAATAAAATTCGGCGTATGCAGCCTGCCACAACAGGAAGTTAGAAAGTCTCTGCTCTCCCCCTGTGCGGACTATGAGATCTGGATCCGGAATATCACGGGTATCCAGACAAGTGCTGACATCATCCTCCCCAATGTCAGCAGCTCTCAACTCACCAGCTTCCACGCGTTGCGCCAGTTGCCGTGCAGCTCGGACGAACTCGTCCCGCGCTCCGTAGTTAAAAGCAATAACCAGCACCAACCCGGTACAGTGAGCGGTCTCTCGTTCCGCATCATTAAGCAGGGCCAGCATAGATCTATCGAGATTTTCTTTGGACCCGATGACACGAACTCTCACGTTAGTCTTGGTGAGTTCCTTAATGTCATCGCGTACAAACCGGCGCAGCAGTGCCAACAGGAAAGAAACTTCCTGTTGCGGGCGCGCCCAGTTTTCAGAAGAAAAACTAAAAAGCGTCAGGTAGGAGATCCCGCGCTTTTGTGCGTGTTTAACGGCTTCGCGCAGTGTTTTCACACCGCGCCGATGCCCTTCGGTACGCGGAAGGCCTCGGCGAGTTGCCCAACGGCCATTACCATCCATAATGATGGCGACGTGACGAGGCACACTCAAAAGTCCGATTTCGGAATTTGCATCAACTGCCTCAAATTCAACGCTCGCCGCCATATAGCCCCCGCAT
Organism: Pseudovibrio sp. WM33; assembly: GCF_001623165.1. Taxonomy (NCBI): domain Bacteria; kingdom Pseudomonadati; phylum Pseudomonadota; class Alphaproteobacteria; order Hyphomicrobiales; family Stappiaceae; genus Pseudovibrio; species Pseudovibrio sp. WM33. The sequence goes on along the minus strand of NZ_LMCK01000022.1, from coordinate 4,111 downwards.
GCAAACAGGATTAAACCTGCTTGATTTCCTGTTCTTTTTTGGCAAGTACAGAATCAACTTCACCAATAATGTCGTCAGTCATCTTCTGAACCATGTCAGAAGCTGAACGCGCATCATCTTCCCCCATCTCACCAGCTTTTTCGAGCTTTTTGATGGTTTCCATGCCATCGCGGCGAACATGACGTGCAGCGATCTTCGCCTGCTCGGCAAATTTATGCGCAACTTTGACAAGTTCTTGACGACGCTCTTCATTAAGCTCAGGAATTGGCAAACGTAGCACCATGCCATCCACAACCGGGTTCAGACCAAGGCTGGATTCACGGATAGCTTTTTCAGTAGCCTGCATCATGGAACGATCCCAGACCTGAACAGAAATCATGCGCGGCTCTGGAACACTGACTGTCGCGACCTGGTTGATCGGCATTGGAGCGCCATAAGCCTCCACAGTGATTGTGTCCAGCATACTTGCAGAAGCACGACCAGTACGAAGACCAGCAAATTCATGCTTCAAAGCTGTGATCGCACCATTCATGCGGCGGTCAAGATCGTCATAGTCCAGCTCTGACATAATTTCCTCTTTCACCTATCATTTTAACGGACCGGCATTCCAAAACGAAAAAACCGGCCCGGGCCAAAATCCGACAGTTAAGACACCAGCTGGTGCCCGTTAGTCTTCAATGACCGTAAACAGCCCCTGCCCGCGCAGCACATTAACAAGCGCGCTGGAGGTCTTGATGGAAAAGACAACTACAGGAATAGAGTTGTCCCGGGCAAGTGCAATCGCGGTCGCATCCATGACTTTAAGGTTCTTTTCAAGAACTTCCCCCGGTGTAAGCGTGTCAAAACGCTTTGCATCAGGCTTAAGCTTAGGGTCAGCGTCATAAACGCCATCAACACTAGTACCCTTGAGGAACACATCACACTGCATCTCTGCCGCACGCAGTGCCGCACCAGAATCAGTGGTAAAGAACGGGTTGCCCGTACCACCAGCAAACAGAATAACGTCCCCGTCTTCCATGTAACGCTCTGCGCCGCGCTGAGTAAAGCTCTCACAAATCGACGGCACCGGAACAGCGGAAAGCACACGCGCCTGAATACCGCGCTGACGAAGCGCATCGGCAAGCGTGAGCGAATTCATAATGGTTGCCAGCATACCCATATGGTCACCAGTAACACGGTTAGCGCCTTTGGCTGCCAGAGCCACACCGCGGAAGATGTTACCGCCACCAACAACGATGCCGAACTGGGCACCCAGATTTACAGCCTCTGAAATTTCCGCTGCTACCCGTTCAACCACCTTTGGATCAATACCAAAGTCCTGGTCGCCCATCAGCGCTTCCCCTGAAAGTTTCAGAAGAACTCGTTTCCAGCGAACACCCTCAGACATAGTAGACCTCTTTTCATGCATCCAGATACAAAGAGGGCGTCGACTGAGTCGACGCCCTCAATAAATTAGTTACCAGCAGCAGCAGCAACTTCAGCTGCGAAGTCTGTTTCTTCTTTTTCAATACCTTCACCAAGGGCGATGCGAACAAAGCCGGTGAGTTTGATAGGAGAACCGATTTCTTTAGCTGTTTCTTCAACGGCCTTCTCTACAGTCAGATCAGGGTTGATAACGAAAGACTGCTTAACCAGTGTAACTTCTTCATAGAACTTACGCAGGCGACCTTCAACCATCTTCTCGATGATGCTTTCAGGCTTACCAGACTCACGAGCCTGTTCCATGTAAACGGTGCGCTCACGCTCAACAGCGTCTGCGTCCAGCTCATCAGTGCTCAGCGCCATTGGGTTGGTCGCTGCAACGTGCATTGCAATCTGCTTACCCAAAGCTGCCAGCTTGTCTGCATCACCAGCAGATTCAAGAGCAACCAGAACACCGATTTTGCCAAGGCCGTCACCAGCAGCGTTGTGCATGTAAGAAGCAACAACACCTTCAGAAACAGACAGACCGGCAGAACGACGAAGGGTCATGTTTTCACCGATGGTGCCAACAGCTTCCTTCAGTTCGCCTTCAACGCTCTTGTCAGAACCTGGGTAAGGTGCTGCAGCAAGCTTCTCAACGTCACCATCAACAGTAAGCGCGGTTGCAGCGATATCGCGAACCAGCTTCTGGAAGTTTTCGTTACGAGCAACGAAGTCTGTTTCGGAGTTAACCTCAACAACAACAGCTTTGTTGCCATCTGCTGCAACTGCAACAAGACCTTCAGCCGCAACGCGGCCAGCCTTCTTAGCAGCCTTTGCAAGGCCTTTGGTACGCAGCCAATCAACAGCTGCTTCCATGTCGCCGCCTGTTTCTTTCAGGGCAGCTTTACAATCCATCATGCCAGCACCGCTTGTTTCGCGGAGCTCTTTTACCATAGCAGCGGTAATGCTCATCGTACGCCTCATGGACGGGAGTGTGTCATAAAAAAATCAGAGGAAGCCGACTTCCCTGCGGATTCATCCGATTTATCGCATAGCGACCGTGACTCTTCGCAGTAAAACAGACGAAAAATCACATAGAAACTGGAGGGGAAGCGCATAAATGCGCTTCCCGAGAGAAAACCTTAGCCTTCGCTCTTGTCAGCTTCAGCTGCAGGAGCAGCTTCTTCAGCAAGAACAGGCTCTTCAAGGAGTTCTTCAGATTCGCCGAGATCGATACCCATAGAACCGGATGCGCGTGCGATGCCGTCAATAGCAGCGCGTGCGATCAGGTCTGTGTAAAGAGTAATTGCACGACCAGCATCATCGTTACCCGGTACAGGGTAAGTAATGCCATCTGGATCACAGTTGGAATCCAGGATCGCAGCAACCGGAATGCCCAGACGACGAGCTTCCTGAATTGCGTTAGCTTCGCGGTTGGTGTCGATAACAAAGATCAGGTCGGGAATACCGCCCATGTCTTTAATACCACCAAGGTTGCGCTCAAGCTTCTGACGCTCACGGTCAAGGAACAGACGCTCTTTTTTGGTCATGCGGTTTGCATCACCACCGTCGAGCAGCTCTTCAACCTTACGCAGACGCTGGATGGACTGAGAGATCGTCTTCCAGTTGGTCAGCATGCCGCCGAGCCAACGAGCGTTTACGTAGTACTGAGCAGAGTTGCGAGCAGCTTCTGCAACAGCTTCCTGAGCCTGGCGCTTGGTACCAACCAAAAGCACGCGACCACCAGCAGCAACAGTGTCAGACACAGCTTTAAGAGCCTGGTGCAGAAGCGGAACTGTCTGACCAAGATCAAGAATGTGAATGTTGTTGCGAACACCGAAGATGTAGTTGTTCATCTTTGGGTTCCAGCGGTGCTTCTGGTGACCAAAGTGGACGCCTGCTTCAAGAAGCTGACGCATAGTAAAATCAGGCAAAGCCATGCCTTTATTCTCCTTAGTTTTCCGGTTTAATCCTCCGCAGGGCAGCACAACCGTGCAACTCTCTAACCGGATGGAGCTCGCCACAAGGACAAACCCCGCCCTGCGTGCGGGATGGGGCGCTTATAGAACCCCTTTTCAAGAAGATCAAGCACTCAAGGATTAAGATCAACACATAGGCCCGAATTAGTAAATCAGATGCTCTCCGGCCCTGTTTGCGCAACTTAAAATTTCACCACCTCAACCACAGCAACCAGCCACTAAACCAAACTGTGGGTATGCGCATTACACATTATATTTTCCGTAAAAATCGTGATTAACAAATTACCAACAAAAAGACTCAATTCGGACACATTTTAAAATGGCACCAAACAAACTGATAGTAACAGCACTTGTGGCTTTGACATTGGGCGGCTGCGCGAAAACCGTCAAGCTCTCGGGCATTGATGCAAAGACGATCTCCAAATCCTCAGTAAAGCCCGTCAAAAACCGACATGTAAGAGAAGGCCACATCAACACCCATGGCATCCAGCATGGCCTGCTGGGTATCGTTGTGACCACAGCAATGAATGCAGCCTCTGGCGCCTATGGCGAGATGGCCTCCATTCCCGCAGCGAAGCACGATCCACAAACCGCCATGCGCGACCGCTTGACCAAATATCTGCAGAGCACCCACAAATTCCGCTTTAAGGGCACGATCAAGGGCCCATATAGCAAACCGTCCATCAGCGATGTGAATCGGCATGCAAAATTGACCCGGTTAGGTGGGT